>NZ_JBSWYX010000013.1:0-142182 GCF_056161345.1 Salipiger sp. ABF4_146
AGAGGCGGCCGCGTTTCTTTTGCTTGTGTGGGACCTTGAGCCCTTCGCGCCGCCAAATGCGCGCCACCCGCTTGTGGTTCACCTGCCAGCCGGCACGCCGCAGCAGCACGGCGACCCGGCGGTAGCCGTAGCGGCCATACTCCCGAGCCAGCTCGATGACGTCGGCGGTCAGCCGCGCCTCGTCTTCCCGGCCCTGGGGCGGCTTGCGCTGCGTGGAGCGGTGCTGGCCGAGCACCCGGCAAGCCCGGCGTTCGGAGATGCCGAGTGTCTCGCACACATGCTCCACGCACTCCCGGCGGCGCGAAGGGCTTAGAAGTTTCCCCGTGCAGCCTCGGTCAGGATCAGCTTCTCGAGCGTCAGGTCGGACACCGCCCGCCGCAGCCTCAGGTTCTCCTTCTCGAGCTCCTTCAGCCGCGACAACTGTGCCCGGTTCATCCCGCCATACTGCTTCCGCCACCGGTAGAACCTGTGCTGCGATATCCCGATCTGGCGCACCGCATCGGCCATCGACAGGCCCTGGCCGTGCAGCACCTCGACCTGGCGCAGCTTGGTGACAATGTCTTCCGGCTTCTCTCGCTTTCCAGCCATTCCGTAGTCCTCCTGTTCGACGAAATCCTATCGGATTTCACGCTTCGTGGGTGGACCACTTCGAAGGGGCTGGCTCAAGCCTATGCTTGAGTTCCTGAGCTATCTCCGCGACGAAGGTTTCGCGACTTATATCGTCTCGGGGGGCGGCATCGACTTCATTCGCGCCTTCGCCGCAGACACCTACGGGATTCCCCCGTGGCAGGTGGTCGGCACCGAAGGCGACACCAGCTATGACGTCATCGACGGCGCGCCGACCCTCACGAAGAACTATGGCATAACCTTTCTCGATGACACGGAGGACAAACCGGTCGGGATCATGCGGCATATCGGGCAACGCCCGATTTTTGCTGCGGGCAATTCGGATGGCGACTTTATGATGCTGGAATACACGACCTCCGAAGGCGGGCCATCCTTGGGCTTGCTGGTGCATCACACCGACGCGGATCGGTAGTTCGCCTATGACCGCGACAGCCACGTCGGGCAACTCGCTCGCGGGCTCGACGAGGGCGAAGGGCGAGGTTGGCTGATGGTCGACATGGCACAGGACTGGGCAGGGTATGGCTCGGACAGTGACTTGCGAGCGCCATCTTCTGGCGCATCGCGAGCTCTTCAGTGCGCCCGCGGCCCGCGGCCTTTGCGGCAAGGCAGACCGGGTGCCGCGCCTCCCGTGATGGGGTCGTTGCAATGCCACGCGTGAGCGCCGACCATTTCGGCGGGCCCTCTTGAATGTCTCAAGAGGGGAGGGAAAGATGCCACGTCGGCGCGGCAACGCCCTGTCCGGAAGGGGCGCCGTAAGATGCAGAGGGCACAACCGGCGCGGACGTGCCCTCCGAAAGCGGAATTCCAGCCCGCCTCAGGCGGGTGCAGAGGCCGTTTTGCGCGCCGAGGCTGCATTGGTTGTCTTCTTGACGGTCGCCTCGGCCTCTTCAGCTGCGCCAGCAGACACCGTGCCCATCTGCTCGCCCGCGCCTTGCGCGACTTCGAAAAGCTGCGCCGCTGTGCTCTGGGCGAGTTCCATCTGCGCCTGCACGAAGCCCGCGAAGGCTTGGCCATAGGCCGAAGGTTCGTGCACCGTTGTCAGGTCGCGCATGTTGCCGAGCGCTTTCTTGGTCGAGGCCGTCATCACCTCGTTCGACTTCTCGGCGGCACTGAGCGTCACATCACTGATCTTCGCGTTGTACTCGGCGACCGATGCCAGTCCGCCCTTCGTCAGGTCCGGGTTGCACACGTTCGGGATCGCGCTGAACATTTTGGCGAATTCGTTCTGAGCAGTCATGAGATCCTCCTCTGGTGTTTCGTTGTTCCCAATCGATATGAATGCTGCAGTGCAGCATTTCAACCGCCACCCAAAAAAATAGCTTCGAGAAAACGGCGAGCTTACGGTTGGCTCGTGGTACTCGGGCGAACCTGCGCGGTGGGGCAGGCGGGCGTGTCCCTGACCAAAGAGGTATAGGCGCGCTGTTGGGCGATCATTGAAACACTGCCGGTAAGTTCGCGTGCGAATTTTACGGCGTCATAGGCCGTCCAGCGCGGCGACACGCCCTGTCTTTATGTCGGCCGAAAGGATCGCAGCGGAGCTTTTACCAATTCAGCGCCCCGCTGTCGTTTATCGAAGCTCTCCGGACTGACCTTGCAATGGCCTCCCGGCAGGATAAGTTCAGCGGAATGACCATTGCCGAAAGCTTTTCTGCAGAGTGAGACTTGAACTGACTTTACCGACGACTCTCCGCGGACAGACAGAGATGCTGGATGCGTTGGAGGCCGTGGATGGCGGCAAGCAGGCCAAGGACTTGCTGCGTCCGATCCTAGAAATCGTGAGGCGTGCAGTCTCTTCCGGAATCCAGCAGGAATTTTTCACCAAATTCGAGCGCTATGCGCAAGACGCGAACCTGCCTCGGCAGGGCTTCGGCGATGTGAGCGTCACGCTCGATCTGCCAGAGACCCAGTTGGAGGCGGCGCGGGGCGACCTCATAGATCTTGCAATGGCGGGGTCAGAATGGATCTGGCAGACCGCGTCGGACGGTCTGGCCGCCGCGGTCTTCGAAGTGCTTTGCGACGTCCTCGATGAGGGACTCGCTCCGGTTGATCAACAGGCGCTGCTTGACGCCAACCTTGCTGATTTGGCGGGCTAACTGCATTTCGGTGCAACTGTGCGCCCCTAGGAGGTCGCGCCCGGCTTGAGACCACCTTGTGTCTCCGGCGTGTGCCTGGTTGTTATCGCGCCATGGCCAGAATGACATTAAACCGGCAGACGCGCATGGATCTCAATCGGCGCAATCACTCCCCCCGCGATGTTTCGGACCATGTTTTGCACCTTGAGTGCGGTATCATCACCCATGACAAGATGCAGACCTAAGGGCGGAGGGCCGCCCGCACGGGCTTGTGCAGCAGCAAGCTCTGCAAAGAACTGTTCGGCAAATTCAGTGCGGTCGATGCGGTCCGTCACCTCGAAGCCAACCGTCTCCAAGATCGTGTCATACGTCTCGGGTGAGGCAAGCGCGCTCTGCTCCGGGGAAGAAGCCCATGGCGTTGGATAGTCCATGGCTCCTTCTCCGACTTGCATCACGTCGTAGATCGCAAAAATGCCGCCGGGTTTGAGCACGCGCTTTGCCTCCCGCGCCACCGCCACTTTGTCTGCAATGTTCATACCGACATGGATCATGTACGCGGCGTCCATGGAGGCTGCCTCCAGCGGCAGATCAAGTACGCTCCCTTCGATGAGCCGAACCTGATCAGAAAGACCCGTCCATTCCGTGAGCGTTTGCCCGGTTTCCACAAACTCGGGAGTCAGATCGATGCCGGTCACATGGGCTCCGGTGGTCTCGGCCACGTAGCGTGCCGGGCCTCCAAGCCCGCATCCGAGATCGACAACCCGACTGCCAGGCGTAAGACCCAGAGCCTGCACAAAAGGTTTGGTGGCGAGGCGCCCGCCAATATGAAACTCGTCTACCGGAGCCAATGCGTCCCGAGGCATCGGCGGCGCCAGATTGAGTGCCCTGCAAACGTCAGAAATTCTCTTGAGCAGGTTTCCGGAATGGTAATGGCCGGAGATGCGATTTGGATCGGTCATCGTGACGCCCTCTAAACAATAGGGGCAGGCTACACAGCGCGATCTGAGATGTCAGGTCTGTTCAGCGACGCGCCCGACCAAGATGGTGGGCTGATCGTCCGGTTCTGCGCGAAGCTGACCTCGCGGTTTATCTGGACTGGAGAGACCAGACCGTTGTCGCCTCTGGCGCAAGAAACCCGATGCTGGGGCGCGAGAAGCGGCGGGCCGTCGTGAGATCGGTGGTGATGCGCGTGTGGGCTCATCCTTGTGTCGAGGTCTCCGCATCATTTACGAGTCGTGCCCTGAGTGCGCATCATGCGACGAATTTGGTCTCTAGCCGCGGCGCGACCTTGCCTATCGGGCGAGAAAGAGTGGCCTTTATGGCCATGCCCCACGTCCAAGCCACCGGGAGCACCGGGCGATTGTTCGTAACGGGACCCTACAAGCGCGCCAGAAGTTCAGCCTTCTTCGCCTCGTACTCTTCTTTGGTGAGGATACCCTTTTCGAACAGACCCGCGAGCCGTTCTATCCGGCTGAAAACCTGGTCGTCATCCATGGCCGGAGCGGGCTCGACGGTCGGCGCAGGTTGCTGTTCCGCTCCGGCCGTTGGGGTAGGGGGTGGGGCGGCCGCGACAGCCGCTTCGGAGCACGGCAGTTGGGCGCTGTCTTGCAACGCCGGTGAGCCGCCATCGACGATCGGCAAGTCCGAGATCTGCACGAGCCCGAACTGGCTGGTAAAGGTCAGACTCTGGCCGGAGCCCTGCGCCTGTCCAAAGCCGCCGATCCGGTGCTCGCCGGTGTCGTAGACCGTGGTTTGCCCTCCTACCTTGACAGCCAGCCTGCGTTTGTCGGGGAAATAGGCGTAGCGCAGGTCATTTTGCGTTCCGACGGACGACGGCTGACCGAGGTCAGCGGGCCAGTCGTTGCTCTCCTGCACGAATAGGCTGACCCCGGACACGTCAGGCGTTCCGCTTTGCGATTGCGATTGCGAGGAAACCGGCGCGGCGAAAAGGCTGTGCTGCTGAACGATCCCCGAGAGCTCCGTGCAAAGCGTATCGACCCGCGCCTTTAGGCCATTGTTGAACATGTCACCGACCATCGTCATCCCGCCCAGTGACCATTGCCCCATGCCGCCAAGCTCGGGGTGGTTAAATTGCGCCTGCGTGCCATGCCCGGCGGACACGGCAACGAGCATGTGCGTGGCAGCATCGCCACTGATCCCATGGCGGGCTGCGATATCGGCGACGATCGCATCGCCTTCTTCAGTCAGTTGGGCCATCTGTCCAATCTCGTGTTGCTCCAAACCCGACGCTAGCACCGATGCGCCGCGACAGACACCGTCGATCGTGTCGGCGCTGCCCTTGTGACAATTCGCCCGCCGTAGACGCTCAGCGCAGCCGCAGCCGCAGCCGCAGCCGCAGCCGCAGCCCCGTGTGCCGAGTGGATGTTCAAAGATCATTGCGTGCAGAGGCCACCAGCCCGTGCCTCGCGGCCTCTGGAAGCCGTCCGAAACGGTTCGTTCCGGGCGGCTTTCAGAGTTGGCGCGGCGCTGGCCTAGGGGCAGCCAGCCTGCAACAGAGGCTTCGCCTGCGCTCGAGGTCGGGCCGTCCTTTGGCTTTCTGGCTGCTCTGCCAAGATGAGATAGCGTGTTCTGGACAACGGGCGCTCGAATGCTTTCGGACCGCGGCTGACGTTTACGCAAGCGCGCTGCGGAAAAACACGGCACGCCCTCTTCGGCTGGTTGGGGCGCACGCGCCTTTGATCCGAAGGTTGGTGTGGCACCCGGGGTGCGGCGTCAGACCGACCCGAGGTAATAGCCGATGGCCTCCGCCAGTTCGGTTTCCTCATAGCCGAAGTGGGAGCGTACGACCTGATCCAATTTTCGAAAGATTGTGGCAGCCTGAACGAAGTTCTCCTCTCGAGGGTCCTCCGCCAGTTCGGCGGCGGCACGACCAAGGCGCACGATCAGTTCATGGACCACTTCGTGCTCCGACTTCAGTTTCGCCACAATCTCAAGGAACTTTCCTCCGCCTGCGGCCTCGATCCGGGGGAACATGTCGGTGTTTTCTATGTCATGGTGAAACTTGAGCACTTGGCATTCGCGTCCGCACAGCGATCCAAAGGCCCGAAAATTCTCAGCCATGTCGAGTGAGAGCACGATCCTTTCTAGGTGCTCAGGCGGTGTCCCGCCCGCTTCGATCCGCGTCAGGACCGCACCGATTTGGCCCATCTCCATCAGGTAGTGACGGTGGATTGCCGCCAGTTGTCTTCCTTGGCGGCGATGGGCGTCGGTTGCCGCAGGGACCGGCGGCGCTTTGGGACGGGCAGCCTCGTCGAGGCCGAGTTCATCCAGAAATTGGGTCGAAAGGTCAGTCATGAGCGACAAGAAGAGCCTTGCACGGACCAAGTCAAGGGCGTAGCGCCATCTCTCGGGACGCGGCAGAGACTGTCCACGGCCTCCTTGCGACTGCAAGACGCGTGCACTGTCTTGGTTGCTGGTTGTCTGTGACCGCCTTCGGGCTGCGCGCCGCGCGGGAGTGCGCGACGGTCAGGCAGCCCAATATGAAAAGCGCGCTTCAGTGACGATTCCGAGCAGGCACAGGCGAATGCCCGGCGCAGCGGTTTGCTGCACCGAAGCGGTCCAGCTCTTGGAAGGGTTTGCCCGGGATGCCGCGGCGCTCAGCCGAGGCGCCGCAGCGGCGAAACATCCGGGTCCGGGTCCGGGATCGCGTCCATCAGCTTGCGGGTGTAGTCCTGCGACGGGGTGTCGAAGATCTCGGCCACCGGACCCTGCTCGACGATCTGGCCACGCTCAATCACCGCCACGCGGTCGCAGGTGTAGCGGATGACACCGAGGTCGTGGCTGATGAAAAAATAGGTCAGCCCAAGCTCTGCCTGCAGCCGCTTCAGTAGGTTGAGGATGTCCGCCTGCACCGACACGTCGAGCGCAGAGGTCGGCTCGTCGAGGATCAGCAACTCGGGTTGCACCGCGAGGGCGCGCGCGATGTTTATACGCTGACGCTGACCCCCGGAGAACTCGTGCGGATGGCGGTAGAGATGCTCGCGCCCCAGCCCGACGGCCTCGAGCAATTCAAGCACCCTGCGGGTGTAATCGCTGCGCGGCAGACCCAGGTCGGGACCATGGATCACCAGCGCCTCGCAGATGGTGTCATGGATGGTCATGCGCGGATCGAGCGAGGCCTGCGGGTCCTGAAACACGATCTGCATCCGGCGCCGCAGCCGGCGTTCACCGCCGCGGCCAAGGTCTACGACCGGATGCCCATCAAACAGCACGTGCCCCTCGGAGGGACGTTCGAGCCCGAGGATATTGCGGGTCAGGGTGGTTTTGCCCGAACCGCTTTCGCCGACAAGGCCAAAGCTCTCGCCGCGCGCGACAGAGATGTCGATGCCGGTCAGCGCCCGGAACGCCTTGGACGTGCCGAACAGCCCGCGGCGGCCGCCGTAGACATGGCCCAGTCCTTCGATCTTCAGAAGCGGGGTGGTCATGCGGCGGTCTCCTTAGCGGTTGCAGCGATTTCGGCCTCGATGCGGTCACGCAGCGGCCCGTCGATGCCGCGCAATGTGTCCATTTCGGCCCGCGCTGTCGGGATCGCATCCATCAGCGCGCGCGTGTAGATGTGCTCGGGCGCCTTGAGCACCTTGCTCACCGGGCCACGCTCGACGATGCGGCCGCGGTACATCACCGCCACATGCGAGCACAGCTGCGCCACCACCCCGAGATTGTGGGTGATGAACATCACCCCGATGTTGCGCTCCTCGACCAGACGGTGGATCAACCGCAAAATTTGCGATTGCACAGAGACGTCGAGCGCCGTGGTCGGCTCGTCGGCGATCAGCAGGTCGGGCTGGCCGATCATCGCCATCGCGATCAGGACACGCTGGCGCATCCCGCCAGAGAACTCTTGCGGGAACCTCGACATGCGATCCTCGGCGTCGTGCAACCCGAAGCTCTCGAGCAGCGCGACGCTGGCATCCCAGGCGGCGCGTCGGCGGGCCCGGCGCGACTCGCGCCCTGTAAGGCCAAGAATTTCAGGCTTGTCGCGCGCCGCGTGCAGCGCCGCATCAACCATCTGCGTCCCGATGCGGAAGCTTGGGTTCAGGTTGGTCGTCGGGTCCTGAAAGATCATGCCGATGCGGCCGCCGCGCAGGCCGCGCATGTCGCGGTCGCTGGCCTGCAGCACGTCTTGCCCGTCGAACCTGACCTGCCCGCGGGTATAGCGCGCCGTGGCGCTTGGCAGCAGGCGCGAGATGGTCAGCCCGGTCAGCGACTTGCCCGATCCGGTTTCGCCCACCACGCCCCAGATCTGCCCGCGCTCGACGGTCAGGTCGATGCCCTTGAGGATAGGTGTCTCGCCTTCGAAGCTGCGCATCGAAAGGTGAAGGTCGGAGATATCCAGCAATGCCATGCGGTCGCTCCTCTCAGCGGCGGGTGCGCGGGTCGAGCACGTCGCGCAGACCGTCGCCCAGCAGGTTGAAGGCCAGCACGGCCAGAAAGATCGCGGTGCCCGGGAAGATTGCCGTCCACCAGTATTGCGGCATGTAATTGCGCGCTTCGGCCAGCATGGTGCCCCATTCCGGCGTGGGCGGCTTGACCCCGATGCCGACGAATCCCAGCGAGGCCACCAGCAGGATTGCAAAGCCCACATCGAGCGAGGCTTTCACCACCACCGGCGTCACGATGTTGGGCAGCACGTGGCGCCCGATCAGCCGCAGCGGGCCGACACCAAGCACGCGCGAGGCGATGACGAACTGCTCCTGCTTCTTTGCGGCGACTTCGGCGCGCACCAGCCTTGCGTAGGTCGGCCACCACGTGATGGTGATGGCGATGATCATGTTCCAGATGCCGGTGCCAAGCGCGGCGGCCACGGCCATGGCAAGGATCAGCGAGGGGATGGTCAGTAGCAGGTCGGTGATGCGCATGATCACCTCGTCGATCCAGCCGCCGACCCAGCCGGCGATTACGCCGAGCGTGCCGCCGATGATCAGCGCAAGGCCGATCACCGTCAGCCCCGACAGCAGCGAGATGCGGCTGCCGTAGATCACCAGCGTCAGAATGTCCTGACCGACCGAGTTGGTGCCGAACCAATGCGCGGCCGAGGGCGGCTGGAAGGCCTCCGCCGGGTTCACCGCGCCGGCCACATCGTCGGGATAGGGCAGGATCCACGGCGCCAGCAACGCCACGGCGACCAGGATCACCGCAATTGCGAGGCCGATCACCGAAAGCAGGCTCTGGCGGAAGCGATAGATCGCGCGGGCGCGCGCCTCGGCGCGGGCGGAACGGGCGAGCTGGGCGCGGGGGAGAGTGGTGTCGGACTGGCTCATTGCAGGCGCACCTTCGGGTTGAGGACCGCCTGGAGGATGTCGACGATCACAGAGGTGACGAGGTAGATCATGGCGATCACGAGGGTCACGCCGATCACCGGCATGAAGTCCTGTCCCAAGATCGCCTGGGTCGAATAGAGGCCGATGCCGGGCCAGTCGAAGATCGTTTCGACCAGCACCGTCCCGCCAAGCAGCCAAGACACGTACAGCCCGATCACCGTCAGCGTCGCCGAGACGGCGTTGCGCAGGGTGTATTTGAACAAGATGATCCACGAGGGGATCCCCAGCGCCCGCTCGGTCAGGATATAGTCCTGCTGCAGCACTTCGATGGTCGAGGCGCGCATCATCCGCAGGATCGTCGCCAGCGGCGACAGCGACAGCGCGATCGCCGGCAGCGCAAGATGCTGCAGGGCGACGCCGAGCGCGTGCCAGTCGCCGATCAGGATCGCGTCCACGGTGTAGAAGCCCGTTATCCGGTCGGGCGGAAACTCGATCAGCGGGAAGCGCCCAGACAGCGGCAGCCAGTTCAGCGCCATCGCGAAGGCCAATTGCAGCAGCAGACCGAGGAAGAAGCGCGGCATGGCGATCGCCCCCAGCGACACGGTGCGCGTGAGATAGTCGAAAATGCCATCGCGGCGGATCGCAGCCAGCAGACCAAGCGGAATGCCCACCACCACGGCGATCAGCAGCGCCGCGATCACCAACTCCAGCGTGGCGGGCACGAACTCGGCAAGGTCGGCGGCCACCGGGCGGCGGGTGAACAGCGAGACGCCCCAGTCGCCCTGCACAAGGCCGGTGAGGTAGTTCCAGTATTGAACCGGGATGGGCTTATCCAAGCCGAATTCGGCAGCGACCGAGGCAACGACCTCGGGGGTGGCGTTCGGCCCGGCGGCGAGGCCCACGGGATCACCCGGCAACAGACGGGCGATCGCGAAGACGATCATCGAAAGGCCGAGCAGCGTGGGTATGATCAGCAAGAGGCGGCGGATCACGTACCAGAGCATGGAGATCTCCCCGGTTCGGAGTGTGAGGAAAGCCCCGGCCGTGGGTCGGCCGGGGCGGTGTCGTCAAACGGGTTGGATCAGTCCAGCGACAGCGGCAGCAGTTCCACCGCGTTGGCGGCGACCGGCGTAAACACGAAGTTCTGCACGTTGTCGCGCAGCGCCAGCTTGCGCTTTTCGAGCACGCCGAACAGGTCCGGCGCATCGGCGACCACCGCGCGTTGGAATTCGCCGTAGATCTCGGCGCGGGCCTCGGCATCGATCTCGCCGCGGGCGTCCTCGATCAGCGTATCGACCTCGGGGTTGCCATAGGTCGGGTTCTGCCAGGTGCCGTTGCGCGACGAGTGGTAGGCTGCGTAGGCGATGTTGTCCGGGTCGGCGTAGTTCGCGGTCTGGAAAATGAAGTGGAAGTCCGGCGCCGTTTCGGGCGTCGCCACCGAAGACACGATGTCCGGCCACGCGGTCGGCTGAATGTCGAGCGAGATGTTCAACTCCTTCAGCGATTCCAGCAAGATCAGGGCCCAGCGACGCATGTTCTCGTAGCCTGCGGCGTAGCGCGCGGTCAGCGTGAAGCCGCCCTCGGCATAGTCCGACTGCGCCAGATACTCGCGGGCCTTTTCCATGTCACGGCGCGGCACCTCAAGTTCGGGGTCGAAGCCGAGGATACCGGTGGGCAGCGGGCCGTTCATCAGTTCGGCGGGGCCGGCGGCGGCCAGCATCGCCTCATAGTCGTAGGCGTAGCTGATGGCGCGGCGCAGGTTCAGATCCTGCAGCGGGCCGTCCTGCGTGTTCATCTTGATCGAGAAGGTGCGGTACTCGGTCTCGTAAATCAGATCGACGCCGTCGGCGCCCTCGAGCGCTTTCATGTCTTCGGCCGAAAGGTCCATCGCCATATGCGCCTCGCCGCGCGCCACCATCAGGCGCTGGGTCGAGGTCTCGCGGGTGATCTTCCAGATCGCGCCGTCGAGGTTGCCGCCGCCGGTGTGCCAGTCGTTGTCGGCGCGCATAAGCTGGTACAGGTTGCCGGTCTGGTAGCGCCCGATGGTGAACGGGCCCGAGCCGGCGATGTTGCTCATCAGCCAGGCCTGGCCGTCATCATCCGCGAGGTTGGGCTCGACCGCGTCCTTGTTGACGATGAACATCCAGATCATCACCTGCAAGAAAGGCGCATAGGGCTTGGTCAGGGTGAATTCGACGGTACGCTCGTCCAGCGCGCGGGTCGCGCCCGGCGCGACGATGCCTTCGATCATCCACGCATTGCCGCGCTGCAGCTTCAGGATGCGCTCGATCGACCAGACCACATCTTCGGCGGTGACCGGCGATCCGTCGTGGAACACCGCGTCGGGGTGCAGAGTGAAGGTGTAGACCAGACCGTCGTCCGAGAGCGTCCAGTCCGAAGCGAGGCCCGGCTGGATCTCGGGCGGGTTGCCGGAGACGCGGACCAGCGGGTCATAGACGTTGCGGAACAGCATCGCCGGTGCGAAGCCGGTGGCGACATGCGGGTCGAAATTGGGGATGTCCACGGCGCTGGCAAGCACCATGACCTTGCTGCCCTGTGCGAGGGCGGCAGGGGTGAGATGCGCCAAAGCGGCACTTGCGGCGGCACCGCCCAGCAGGGCGCGACGGGTGAGGTTCATGGCAGAAACTCCTGTTGGATATAATTTATTCTTCGAGGCAGGACCGCCTTGGCGGACCCGCCGAGGGCTGCGCACGCGTCAGGGAGCAGTCGCGCGCGCAGCCCGGTCACTGGCTCAGGCAGCCGAATTGCGGCGCTTGGACAGGCCGTAGATCGTCTCGGCAGCCTCGGCGCTGATGTAGCCTTCCGAGAGGTCTCGCTCGATCGCGCCCAGGGCGCGGTCTTCAGGCTTGCCGAAGCCGGAGCCGCCCGAGAGGCAAAGCTCGACCACGGTGTCGGTGTCGGTCAGATCGACCATGCCGCCGGTGCCCACGTTGTGGATCACCTCGCCCTGCGCGTTGCGCAGCACGCCGTGCGCGGTGCGCCCCGGGGTGCCACCGAAGGCGCCCTCCATCGGCAGGTTCACGCCCTCTGGCGCCACCATCGCCTGCATCGGGCTGCCATCGGTGAGGCGGCGTGCGCGGACGCGGACGCCAAGGCCGCCACGGTTCGCGCCAGCCCCGGCGCTGTCTTGGATCAGGCTCTTTTCCTCGATCAGCACGGGGATGCGGGTTTCCATCAGCTCAAGCGACGTGGTCGCCGCCGAGGTCGGCCAGAGGATCGGAGACTTGCCGTCCTGTTTGGCCGAGCCGCCCTGTCCGGCACCGAGCAGCAGAAGCTCGTAGAACATCTTGCCCTCGTCGTTGCGGCCGTAGAACGACAGCAGGCTGGGCAGACCCGAGAAGGCCTGCACCCGGTCGGGCGCGGTGTCCTCCATGGCGCGGAAGACATTCGGCGCGAGATACCAGCCGGTGCGGGTGCGCAGGCTGACCGGCGAGGGTTTCTCGCAGTTCAGGATCGAGCCCTTCGGCGCGGAAACGGTGAACGGACGGTAGCAGCCCGCGTTGCCGCGCACATTCGGTGTGAGCATGCACTTCAGCGGGTAGGTGGCATGGGCGCTGGTGTAGGACAGCGTGCAGTTGATGCCACCCTTGGTCACCGCCGGCGGTGCGCCGTCGAAGTCGAGCGCGATGGTGTCTCCGCTGACCGTCAGCTCAAGCGGGAAGGTCATCACCTCGCCCATCGGGTTGTTGCTGATCGTCGAGGTGTACACCCCGTCGGGCAGGTCGCGGATCGCCGCGCGCATCGCCGCTTCGGAGCGGGACTGGATCACCTCGGAGAAGGCTTCGAGGTCTTCAAGCCCGTATTCCGACAAGAAGGTCTCGATCCGGTGCTGGCCGCGCTCGTTGGCGGTGATCAGCGACCGGACATCGCCCAGAACCTGCTCGCTGTCGCGGATGTTCTCGCCCATCAGGCGGAACAGGTCCTCGTTCTCCACGCCCTCGCGGATCAGCTTCATCGGCGGGATCTGCATGCCTTCTTCGAAGATCTGCGTCGCCGACAGACCGTCGCGCAGGCCGCCGATGTCACCGACGTGACCCACGGTGCCCATCAGCGCAACGACCTTGCCGTTCGAGAACACCGGGGTGACGATGGCCAGATCAAAGAGGTGACCGGCGCATTCCCACGGATCGTTGGTGATGTAGACATCGCCGGGTTTCATGCTTTCGGCGGGGTAGGTCTTGAGAATGTGCCGCACCGCCCAGGGCAGTGTCAGGTTGAACACCGGCATCACCCGCGCCGAGTGAGCGATGGTCTCGCCCTTGGGGTCGAGGATGGCGCAGCCGAAGTCCTGGCTCTCCGAGATGATCAGCGAGAAGGCCGTGCGGCAGACCGTGTGCCACATCTCTTCCGCGACGGTGACCAGCCGCGACCACATGATTTCCAGCGTGATCGGATCGGCCTCGAGCAGCTTGATCGCCTCGTCGCGCGGGGTATCGGCGGTGATGCGTGTCGCGGCACGTGCCGCAGCGGCGACCTTGATGATCAGATTGCCGGCGGCGTCCTGCGTTGCCACGTCGCCCGGCGGGACAATGGTGGTGGACTCCGGTTCTTCGACGATCGCCGGGCCGACAACCTCATCGGCGGGGGTCAGGGTGCGGCGATCGTAGACGCTGGCTTCGAGGAATTCGCTGCCGAACCAAGTCTGACGCGTGCCCTTAAGGGCCGCACCTGCGGCGGCGTTCACGCCTTCCGAGGCCATGGTGATGGTGATTTTCGGCTCCGGCCCGCGCAGACGCAGACGCAGCGAGAGGATCTCGATCTGCGCATCAGTCGGCACGCGGGTGTAACGCTCGGAGTAGGCGGTCGCAAAGGCGGACCGGATCGTTTCGAGCGCATCCGGGCCCAGCGGTCCCTGCGGTAGCGGTACGGTGATGTCGTGCAACTGGCCGCGGATACGCATGTCGGCGGCGGGCTCGGCCACCATGTCGGCCTCTGCGACACCCGACGCTGCAAGTTCGGCTTTCGCCTCGGAGGCCATGTCGGCCAGCACCTGAGACAGTTCGCCCGAGGCCAGGGCTTCCGAGAGGTCCATCGGGCGCGAGCGCACCATGTCCACAGACAGCGGTGCAGTCAGGAACCCGAAGGCCGATGCGGCACCGGAAGCGGGCGGAATGATCACCTCGCCGACGCCGAGGATGCGCGCGACCTTCGCCGCGAAGGCCGGGCCGGCACCGCCGAAACCGATCATCGAATAGGCGCGCGGGTCCTTGCCCTTTTCGACAAGGTGGATCTGTGCGGCCGAGGCCATGCTTTCGGCCACGGTCTGGTGGATGCCCCAGGCTGCGTCCATCGTGCCGATGCCCAGCGGACCGGCCAGCGTGCCGATGGCGGTCTCGGCCGCCGCCTTGTCGAGCGTCATGCGCCCGCCAAGAAAGTTGTCGGGGTTGTAATAGCCCAGAGCCACCGAGGCGTCGGTCACGGTCGGCTTGTCGCCGCCCTGCCCATAGCAGGCGGGGCCGGGGGCCGCGCCGGCGGAGTGGGGGCCGACCTGCATCAGACCGACGGCGTCGATCGAGGCGATCGACCCGCCGCCCGCGCCGATCTCGATCATGTCGACAACCGGCGATTTGATCGGCAGGCCCGAGCCGTTCTTGAAGCGATGCGTGCGGCCTGCTTCGAGGAACGACGCGATATGCGCGCGGCCATTCTCGATCATGCAGGCCTTGGCGGTGGTGCCGCCCATGTCGAAGGAGATCACGTTCTCCTTGCCCACGGCGAGGCCGAACCACGCGGTTGCCAGCGCACCACCGGCGGGGCCGGATTCCAGCAGGCGGATGGGAAGCTCACGCGCGGTGCGCGAGGAGACCAGACCGCCCGCAGAGGACATCAGGCGGAAGTCGCCTTCAAAGCCATGCGCGGCGAGCTCGCTTTCGAAGCGTTGCAGGTAGCGGTTCATCAGCGGCTGCACGTAGGCGTTGGCGCAGGTGGTGACGAAACGCTGATACTCGGAGATCTCTGCGACGACGTCGGAGGAGATCGAAACGGAAACCTCGGGGTGCGCGGCGCGGATCAGCTCGGCGGCGCGCTGTTCTTGTGCCGGATTGCGGTAGGCGTGCATGAACGCCACGGCGATCGCCTTGGCGCCCGCGGCGACCAGTTCACCGGCCTCGCGCAGCACGGCGGCTTCGTCGAGCGGGGTCAGTTCGCTGCCATCGGCCGTGATCCGGCCCGCGACTTCGCGGCGCCAGGCGCGGGCCACCAGCGGCTCTGGGAAGGCCAGCGTCAGGTCGTAGATGTCGTAGCGCTGCTCGGTGCCCATCTCGAGGATGTCCCGGAAGCCTTGCGTGGTGATCATACCCACCGGCGCGCCCTTACGCTCGATCACCGCGTTGGTGACCAGCGTGGTGCCGTGAACGATCTCTGCGAGATCGGCATGCGCAAGGTCCGCACGTTCTAGGAGTTCGGAAAGGCCCTTGAGAGCGCCAAGCGAGGGGTCAGCCGGGGTGGTCAGGTGCTTGTAGAGCTGAATCTCGCCGGTCCGTGTGTCCGTGAGAACGAAGTCGGTAAAGGTGCCACCGATGTCGATCCCCACCCGGTAAGTCTTTGCGGTCATCTTACGCCTTTCCAGATCCAAAGTTCCGCATCTTCAAAACGCAAAAATTTTCGAATTGGAAAAACTTCTGTCGGATTCTCGTGTTATTTTCGAGATTGAACCAGATGTGCCTGAGAATTGTGCGCAATTATGGTCAAAAAGGCTTACTTATTGATCAAATTCGAGATGTCACCCAAGGGAATCGCTGGAAAACGGAAGTTTCGATTTTCCTTCTCGAAAAATTTAGCGATCAGGAGAAAGAGGCCGTGGTCTCGATAGGCGTCTGGCAAGGGAGCGGGTAGAGTATGGCGAGCACTCAACGGAAGGGACCGGCACAGCAGGTGTCGATCGGCAGCAAGGTGCAGCGCCTGCGGCAGCAGCAGAGCATGACCTTGTCCGACCTCGGCAACCGCAGCGGCGTCTCGATATCAACGCTGTCGAAGATCGAGAACGGCCAGACTTCGCCCACCTACGACACGCTGACGCGCTTGGCCGCCGGACTGGGCGTCGACCTGACCGCTCTGTTCCACTCCAAGGCCCCGCCCAGCGTCAACGGTCGTCGCGCCATCACGCACGCGGGCGAGGGGCCGCGCCACCGCAGCGGTAACTACGAGTACGAACTGCTGTGCGCCGATCTCGCCCATCGCGCCTTTGTACCGCTGCTGACAACGCTGCACGCGCGCAGCATCGAGGATTTCCGCAAGATGGCAAATCACGCCGGCGAGGAGTTCTTCTATGTGCTCTCCGGCGAAGTCGTCCTGCACACCGAACACTACGCCCCCGCGCTTATGAAACCGGGCGACAGCTCGTATTTCGACAGCAACATGGACCACGCGGTCTATTCCGTGTCCGAAGAACCGGCGCAGATCCTGTGGATCGCGACGAAGGTTTCGAAGGCGCTGGAAGACGTTGTCGGCAGCTGACCCAAGTCCTACGGAAAGGCCCGCCACAGATGAAAGACACTGGCCCCGCCGCCGCAAGCGCAGCCCTTGAGGCTGCGTTTTCGTCCCTAGAAGACATGCATGACCGCTTCGTCGAGGATATCGTCAGCCTCGTGCAAATCCCCGCGCCCACCTTTGACGAGACAGAGCGCGGCCGGGTCTATGCCGAGATGCTGCGCGCCGAGGGACTCGAGCCAGAGGTCGACGCCATCGGCAATGTCACGGCGCTGCGCCGCGGCAGCGCCCCGGAGGGCGGCCCGGTGATCGTCGCGGCGGCCCACCTCGATACGGTGTTTCCAGCCCAGACCGATCTGACCGTCCAGCGCGAGGGCAACATCCTGCGCGCGCCGGGCATCGCCGACGATGTGCGCGGTCTTGCGGCGCTTCTTGCCTTTGCGCGCGCGATGAACGCCGCGGGGCTGGACACCGAGCACGACATCCTTTTCGTTGCTGACGTCGGCGAGGAAGGCCTTGGAGACCTGCGCGGCATCCGCCATCTCTGCACCGAAGGCCGCTGGAAGGACCGGATCGCCGGATTCTTCACCTTCGACGACATCCGGACCGAGGATCTGACCATCCGTGCGATCGGATCGCGGCGCTACCGCGTCGTGCTGCGCGGCCCCGGCGGCCACAGCCTCAACGATTTCGGGCGGCCCAATCCGGCCATCGCACTGGGCACGGTGCTGTCGGGCATGGCCGAGATCTCGGTGCCCGACACACCGCGCACGACGTTCTGCGCCAGCACTCTGGCCGGCGGCACCGCCATCAACTCGATCCCCGATGAAGTGTCTGTCGGTGTTGATCTCCGCTCCGAGGGGATGGCCGAACTCCAGCAACTGGACGCTAAGGTGCGCGCGTTGGTCGAGACAGCCGTCGCGCGCGAGAACGCCCGCTGCGGGACCCAAAGCGGGGCAATCTCTGCCGACCTCATCACCCTTGGTGATCGTCCCGCGGGCCAGACGCCGGAAACCGCCCGCATCGTCCAAGCAAGCCTCGCCGCGATCCGCGCCGAGGGGTTCGAGCCCGAACTGACCTGCTCGTCCACCGACGCCAACATCCCGATGTCGCTGGGGATCCCGGCGGTGAAGTTCTCGCATGGCGGCGATGGTGGTGCGATGCACAGGCTCGACGAATGGATCGACGTATCGCCCGAACTGAGCCTGCGCGGCCTGCGCGCGGGTCTGCGTGCTCTGGTCGGCACTGCGGGCGAGGCTGGCTGACTGCGCAAGCCTTGGCGGGCGCCCGAAGCGCGGCGCGGCCGCCAAAACGGTCGGGGTCCGCAGGCGCACCAGCGTCGCTGGCCGGTGGCAGACGAAGTGCTGTGGCGACCGGAGGTCAGCTGCCCACGGTCATCGCACCGGCCCCGTCCCGCCCCGCGCCAGAGCCGCGCGGGTGAAGCACAATGCGGGTCAGCTCCGATGGCACGCCAAGGCGCAGCGCGAAGCCGGGCCAGAGCGCCGTGCCATTGCTGACATAGAGATGCATGTCGTCCACGGCGTAATGGCCCGAGATGAACCCCTCGTTGAAGCGGGCAATGAGCGATGCTAGCCCGACCACCATGCCGCCATGCGTGTGGCCCGACAGATGCAGGTCGACGCCGCGCAACGCCATTGCCCGGGCCTGTTGCGGCTGGTGGTTGAGCAGAACGATCGGCGCATCCTCCGGCGCCCCGGCGAGCGCGCGGTCGATATCCGGCGCGGGCAGCCCGAAACGCCCTGCGGCGAGGTCGGTGAGGCCGGCGATTACCAAGGCGCCGTCCTCACGCTCGATCCGCGCATGGGCATTGGCGAGCGGCTGCATGCCAAGCTCTTGGTAGGTGGCCCACCAGCTGTCATAGCCGAAATAGTACTCGTGGTTGCCGGGGCTGACATAGACCCCGTCTCGGGCCGACAGACCGGCAAGCGGCGCCACATCCTCGCGCCGCACGTCGAGATAGCCATCGATCAGGTCGCCGCTGATCACGATGAGATCCGGCTCAAGCGCATTGACCCGCGCCACCAGTGTCTCGGCGAAGGGGCGGTGGAACAGGCGGCTCAGGTGGATGTCGGTCAGATGGATGACCGAATAGCCGCTGAAGCTCGCGGGCAGATCGGCGATCTCGAAGGCCAGATCCTTCTGCGCCGGCTGCCGCACGGCATTGGCCACGCCGACCCCGGCGAGCGCAAGGCCAAGAACCACGGCGCCGGTGCTCCAGCCCGGCGAAAGCGGGCGCCACTGCCAGAGCACGAGCGAGCGTAGCAGCATCACCACATCAAGCAGCACGTGCAGTGCTGCGGTGATCAGGATCGCGCCAAACCCGACATTCACCGCGATGACGATGGCGCGCGGGAGTTCCAGCGAGAACATGTTGCCATAGGCCAGTTTCGTCAGCAGGTGGTTCTCGGCCAGCAGCAGGATCAAGAGGCCAAGCAACAGCTTGCTCCAAACCGGCAGTCCCAGCGGCCCGATCACACGCAGCGCGACATAGGCGCCGATGATCCCCATCACGGTGGCAAACATTAACTGGCTCTCCTGATCTTTGGTGCGGGCAATCCGCGAAGGCTAAAGCACGGCCACCGTGCTGTCGCCCGCGCTTTGCCGATTTGAGTTATGAGCCTGACCCATAAATGAAATCTCTACGGGCGGAAGATCACGGACGGCACTGGAGGTCATTTTCGCAGTGGGGCAAAGGCCGGCCATGCCTCAGCGGTCCAGCCAGAGTGTGCCGGACCGTTCAAACGCGCTTCGCCGAGCGCTGCAGTACTGGAATGCTCCTGCGGCTGAAACACCGCCAGCAAGCCGGATGTTCATGGTCCCGCACCAGATAGTCCGCCGCAGAACGCGCGGGTGTGTCCGTCGACGCCTGTCAGGTCATCTCGCCGGCACCAAGGGCTCGGAAGACATCGGTGTCGGTCCGGTCAGAACGCGCTGATCCGCTCGATCACCCAGAAGGCCGCGATGCTGCCGATGCCGTAGCTGGCGAGACGGCTCAGCCGCCTGCCGTGCTCGGCCAGCACCGGTGCCATGCGGCGCGCAAAATAGCCCAGCGTCAGCACCAGCGCGACGAATATCAGCTGTCCCAACTCTACCCCCACGTTGAACGACAGCAGCGCCAGCGGAATGTCGGACTGCGGCAGGCCGATCTCGCGCAGCGCGCCAGCAAATCCAAGCCCGTGTACCAGCCCGAAGCCAAAGGACACCAGCGCGGGAAACCGCTCGGAGACGGGATCGCGCTGGTCCGGCGGCAGCGCCAGTTCGTAGGCCAGAAAGACGATCGACAGTGCCACCACCACCTCGACCGGGGCCGAGGGCAGGCGCAGCAGGCCCAGAGTCGCGGCGGCGAGCGTCAGGCTGTGCGCCAGCGTGAAGGCGGTGATCGCCCAGAGCAGCCTCCGAGGCTGGCGTACAAGCAGCAGCAGGGCGAAGACGAAGAGCAGGTGATCGACCCCCTCGAGGATATGCGACACCCCCAGCGCGACGTAGCTGGCAAAGACCGCGCCGGGTCCCAGATCGGCAGGAACGGTGAACTCCGGCGATCCTGCCGTGAGGCGCTGCGTCTGCGCTTGCCCCGGCTCCAGCTCATAGCGCACCAGCACGTCGGTGCGCGTGCGCTCCAGCCCGTCGATGCCGATGCTGCCGCCGGCCAGCCCCTCGGGGCACGTGGCGAGAAACGAGGTGACCCAGGCCCTCCCGTCGAACGCGGGATCGGGCGCCGGGGTCTGTTGGCAATTATTGGGCAGGCGCGGGCTGATCGGCATCGGGCGTCCGCTCACGTCGGGCATCCGCCAGTTCACCCGCCATTGTGCGCCTTCCATGGCCGACAGCTCAAGAAAGCCGGGATCGAGGGCATGGGCCTTTGCCCAACCGGGGTGCAGCGCCGCGGTCAGCAGCAGGATCAGGGCAAAAAACTGTCTCATGGCTGCTCCGCCGCGTCTTCGCCGGGCAGGTCCAGCCTATAGCGGCTTAGCAGTTCGTCGGTGAAGGCGCTGCGCATCTTGCGCGCCTCGGCCGAGCGCCAGTCGGCGATCACCTTATCTCGCAGCCCTTCGAGCGGTGGCAGTTGCGCCGCCTCGACCGCATCCAGCCTGACCAGGTGCTGTCCATAGCCGCTGCGCAACGGACCGGACCAGACCGAGACCGGCAACTCGGCCACTGCCGTGCCGAGGCCGCCGCCAAAGACGCGCTCCACCGCCGGCGTGGCCATCGCCTCGAGCCGCGGCGGCAGCATCGTCGTCTGCCCGAGCCCGGCGGGGTCCGCGCCTTGCTCCAACTCGGCGCGCAGCGCCGCAACTTCCTCTGTCGTGGCATCGCCGGGCAGCAGCACCTGCGTGAAGCTGACTTGCGCGGGGCGCGCGTAGGCCGCGGCGTTCTCCGAGTAATACGCTTGCAGCGCCGCGTCGTCCGGCGTCATGGCGGCGGCGGGGGCCTCTGCGAGAAATTCCATCTTGGTACGCAGGCGGTTGCGGATCATCGCGTCACCCTTATCGAGCCCGAGCGCCAGCGCCTCGCGCACCATCACCTCCTCAATCGCCCAGTCGCGCACAAGGCCGCGGGATTCCGCCTCGGTCGGCGCGCGGCCCCAGGCGGCAAGGAAACCGTCGGCCATGCGGTTCATCTCTGCCTCGGTGAGTTGCAACACATCGTCGCGGGGCGCGGGGGCCTCGGGCGGGGCCGTCACCGCGTAGAGGCCGAAGACAAGCCCACCCAACACGAAGAAATGCAGCAGCGGGGAGCGGAGAATGGTACCGATCTTCATGGTCCTGCCTTCTTGGTCCTTCCTCCGTCAGCCGCCGTGCAGCGCCGTCGCGACCCGGTCCAGCCGGGCGCCCGCGTCCTGCGCCAGATCGGCGATCTCGGGCACGTCGCCGAGATCGCCCATGGCCATCATCTGCCCGGCGTCCACCAGCCGCACCAGCACGCCGCCGGGGGCCTCTTCGACGGTGACGTTGCAGGGCAGCAGCAGCCCCACGTCGGGCCGCGCGGTCACCGCCCGATGCGCCAGCCCCGGGTTGCAGGCCCCGAGGATGGTGTAGCGGCGAAACTCGGTGCCGAGTTTTTCGGCGAAGGCCTTGTCGAGATCGATCCGCGAGATCACCCCAAAGCCCTCGGCGGCCAGCGCCGCGGTCACCACCTCGACCGCCTCGTCAAACGGGCGGTCGAGGGGCACATCGGTTCCAAACCCGCTCATGGTCACTCGCCCGCAGAGTACCAGATCGGCGAGGAATAGGCGCGTTCGATCACCTCCATCACCGTATCTTCGGGGAAGTCCGACTCCTCGAAGTAGGCGGCGTCATAGGCCGTCCAGCGCGGCGTCGGGATCTCCAGCACGCGGGCGTAGTAGAAGGCGTCGAGCGCCGGGTCGAACTCGGGATCGGTCCAGACGGTGATCAACTCGGGCGCGCCGATGGTGTTGGTGAAGGTGGCGTTTTCCACGTCCACCGTGTTGCCGACCGGAGGCAGCTTGCCGTCCTCGCCGGGCGCGCGGTCACCGGACCAGACCACGTCGAAGATCTTCTCCTGCATCGCGCCGTCCGCGTCGACCCAGCCCTTGATGATCTGGATGCGATCGAGGTTGCCCGAGAAGGGATCCTTCAGCGCCGCGACGAGGAAGTTCGGCGCCTCGGCCCCCTCGGGGGCGGGCATCAGGTCGGCGCCCATGGGCACGCCCTTGCCGTAGCCGATGGTGCCCGGGGTCCGGCCCAGAGCGTCGGCCTCCTCGAACTCCCAGCCGCCGAAGAAGCGCAGCCCGATGCGCGTGCCGGTGGTGCCGTAGACCTCCTTGCGCTTCATCGCGTCCCAGATCGCGGCGCGGGTGTTCTCGCGCGCCCAGACCGCGGTCAGGCCCGACGCGCCGAGCTGCCAATCCTTCACAGTCCGACCGTCGAAGTCGAAGGCATTTCCGGTGGACCGCTCAGGACCCGGCTCGCTCGACGGGAACTTGCCCCAGTAGTTGTTTTCCTCAGTCGAGGAAATACCCGTGTGATCGTCGGTGGAGCCGACAAGGCCGAACTTGAACGGGTTGGTGCCGAATTCGTCCTCGAGCAGCAGGCCGCGTTTCAGCGCCTCGCGCGCGTATTCATATTCGATCATGCCGGGCTCTTTCGGCACCACGTTGAGGTTGCCCTTGTCCCAGAGCTCGAAGTTGGCGAATTCGTCCGATGGCGCAAGCGAGGGGTGCTGTTCCGAGGTGCCCTTGCTCTGAGTGACCTCGTAGAGCGGCTCCCAGCGGGCGCGCTCTTCGGCCCATTCGGCGTCGATTGGATTGCCGTCCGGGGTTTCCGTGGCGAACATCAGCCCGTTCGACAGGTTGCCGTTGTGCGGGATGGCCAGCAGACGGCCGCCGGTCTTGTCCTCATAGGCCTGCATCCAGTCCCAGAGCTCGCGGGGTTGCTCGGTGTCAAAGGTGGTCAGCGGCCGCACCTGGTCGGCGAAATACTTGTCGTCGCGGTAGATAACGTTGCGGTGTAGGTTGTTGCCGCCCCCGTAGTTTGACGTCCACTCGTAGCCGATGAGCGCGGTGAACTGGCCGGGCTTGTTGTGGCGCTCCACGATGCTCGTCATGTTCGTCCACATGTCCATCTGGGTCTCGGGGTCGGTCATAGCTTCAGGGACTTTGCCCTCGCCCTGCGCGGTGATCATCTCCATCACCACCGCGGTGGCCGCCTCGCCGCCCTGCTGCATGCCGTCGTGCCAGCGCTTGAGGACAGGATCTGCGAGCAGTGCAGGATCCCCCTCGTATATGCTGGCCACGATCCCGAGCGCGTCCGAGTGGTCGGCGACGACCATCCAGTCGTAGGGGCGCGACAGCCTGACCTGCTGGCCGGTACTCGAGGTGATCTCCTCGCCCTCAGCATAGCGCAGCGCGTCGTCCGGCCCGACTCGCGTACCGCCCGCGAAGGCGTCCGGCGACCAGGAGGTGTGCAGGTGCTGCTCGCCCCAGAGCGGGCGGGTCGGGAAGCTGCGCCCGGCATAGGGCGAATAGCCCGGCTGGTTGAAAAAGCGCTCGATCTTCTCAGGCGTGATGGTGCCGGCGTCGGTGTTCACCTGCGCCAAAAGTGGCGTCGCGAGCAATGTGGTGGAGAGCAGGACAGAGGCGAAATGGCGTGCCATGGGACGGCCTTTCTGCGTCTAGAATTGTGTAAAAATCGCTCTTTTAATATCTTGGGCAGGGCCGAAGCCGAGTCGCCCACACCCTTTACGTGTATCATCGTCACCATTTGCTCAGCGTAATCAAGGCGGCCGTTTCCCCATAGGCCAGCGCACAAGCGAACTCGCCTTCGCCCCGAGGTTTCGCGGCATCTCTGGCCGAACCATCAGGTACTCTTGCCGTAAATGTCTCGGCCAGTTTCGGGAGCCCGGTGAGCGCAGGGCAATCTCATGAGCACCGGGCGAGGTCCCCGAGCGGGCGATCAAGCCGAGATGCGCAGCGGTTTTCTTGATGTCATAAGCGATGTTCCGGCCTTAGCTCTTGAGGCGCAGGCTGCGCAAAATGAGAACCTGAAGCGGACCCAAACCGTGAAAGGTCCAGCGGGCGGGCTCAGGCGTAAGCGGCGTAGGATCGGTAGAACAGGCGCCACTGGGTCGCGACGGCCTTTGGATCAGCCCAAAGCTGTTGCACTCAAGTGTGCAAGCGCTAGGGTCCGGCGCTCCGCCGACCTGCCTGAAAGCGAGCCACCTTCCTATGTCTGATCTTGAAAACGCCCTCATCGTTCACGTCTTTGGCGAGACCGATTACGCGTCCTTCGTCTATCCCAAGACATCCTTCGGCGCGCGGGAGAAGATTTTCGGCACGCCGCGCGCTGAGGTGATGGTCAAAACGATCGGCGCGCTGCTTGGCTTCGACAGCTGGAGCCAGCTCAAGGGTAAATCCACGCCCGCAGGGGCGAACTATGAGGAGGCTCTCTCGGAGAATGTCCTGCACTTGGTGAACGGCGCCGAGGACGTCAGCTTTGCGCTCGAGAACGACTATAACATCATCATGTTGGGGGTCTTTCGTGGCCCGGATGGAGAGGCGGGCGAGCCGGTCTTCAATGCGCGCTTTCTCGGCGTGTCGAGGACGTCGTCGGCGGATGTCGATGTGCACGCCGGGTTGGCGCGCGACGGGATCATCGCGATGGGGCCGGTGCTGCGCGAGGAGATCGACAGCGGCGCGCTCTCCAAGACCGGGATCGTCGCCGAGATCATGACGGAGCTTGAGGGCGAGGATGTGGCGGCCGACGATGAGGAGGCGCCGCTGCCGAACATGGTCGCCTTCCACGAGACGGTGACCGAAAAGGGTCTCGAGACGGTGATCCTTTGTGTCTGTGACACGGATCTTGCCGAGGCTGTCAGCGATCCGGCGCGCAAACTGTCGGTGGGGCTGGTCGCGGCGATGGTGCCCACGCCGCATGGTCCCGTGGGGTACTGGATCTGGCAGGTGATGCCCGAGGGCGCGCAGGGGTTCATTCAGGAACAGTTCATCGATCCCGGTGATTTCCCGAATGCCAGCTATGACCGGCTCAAAGCCAGCGATCAGCTGCGCTTTCTTGTGGTCGACCGGCAGAGCCATCTGACCACGCGCGCCGTGGCGCTCGATACCGCCACGCTTGGTCTGGACACTTTTGAGAAAAGCGCCGCCGAAGCTGCACGCACCGCGATCGATGCAGATTTCTCCGAGGCCTGTGCCTATGTCATGGCCAACTACGACGCGCTGGACTTTCTCAACGGTGCGCGTGGCTGAGGCGCAACGTCTGATCTGACAGCTTGCGGCTCAGCAACGTTGAACCTGCGACAGCGTCGAAGCGCATGATGACATCGGCTCCCTCGGCGAGCGGGCCGATCCATGTGCTCATTGTCGCGACGGCGCTTCCGCTGCTCGGCGTCGGACCCACGCTGGTCGCGATCCTCGCCGGACTGACCCTGACTAACGGTCGCCGGTCTGCTGCTCGATCATTTCGCGTGGCTGGCGAACGCCGCGATCGCATCTCGATGCGCGGCGTTGGGCGGCGTCCTGCTATTGGTCGGCGCGGTGTGGCTGAGACATGCCGGTAACCGCAGGTCACGTGCGGAGGGGAGGGCGAATTAAATATGCCGGTCCTCGCCGTCCCGCCGAACCTGCTGCGGCCGGCTGCCCAAGTTTGAGGCCAAAAACCGGGCCAGCTTTCCTACTGAAGTCGCGATAGCCCGAAGTCTTGGCGTTTGCCTGAAATTTAAGCGCGCCCCTTGCGGTATCTCGCCGAGACCTTTTCGGCGAACGCCCGCCCATGCGTTTCAAGGGGGCACTTAACGTTTTCGTACATATCCCGTTGAAGCTCAATTGTTTCTCAAGAATGCAGGATAACCTTTAGGTTGATCTTAGGCGTACCTTTGCGCCCCATGAGTGGAAACTACCGGCCCACCCGCTTTCACAACGTAAATTTGAGCGCAGATCCGCCCGCAGTGCGTCGGCGGTAACTCTCCCAGCGTTTTGGGCAACGCTTTCCATCGAATGGCTGCTTGGGGCGGATGGGGTGTCCGATCTTTTCACGATCGACCAAAGACTTGCAACTCAAAGCTGAATTTCAGGAAAAAGTTTCAAATGGGCATGGAAAATGGAAGAGCTCTGGCCTTCGAGGGCGCGCAAGGCTTCGGAGCGGAGACGACGGGTGGCCGTGGTGGTGACGTTGTTAAAGTGACAAACCTGAGGGACTCTGGGGAGGGGTCGCTACGCTGGGCGCTCGAAGACCTCGATGGGCCGCGTATCGTGGTGTTTGCGGTCGGTGGACAAATCGACCTCACCGATGAGATTCAAATTAACGGAGATGTCACACTGGCGGGCCAGACCGCTCCTGGTGGGATCACGATCACCGGCGCGCGGCTGCGCGTGGTCGAAAGCAACGTGATCATTCGCGGGCTGAATGTGCGGCCGGGGGACTCGGACGACGGGCATGACCCGGACAACCGCGACGGTATTTCCGTCGGCAAGCGCGGCAACGTCGTCGAGAACGTGATCATCGACAGCAACTCCATCTCGTGGGCGATCGATGAGAACACGGCGACATGGAGCAAGCCCAGCAATGTCACGTGGTCCAATAACATCATCGCCGAAGGGCTTATGGACTCGATCCATTCTAAGGGCGAGCACAGCATGGGCATGCTGATCGGCAATGGCAGCACCAACATCAGCATCATCGGCAATCTGTTCTCCAGCAACCACCAGCGCAACGCAATCGTCAAGGATGCGTCCGAGGGCATCGAGTTCATAAACAACGTCGTTTACAACTACGGCGATCAGGGGCTCGAGGTTTACGGCGGCAGCCTGCACGCCATAGGCAACGTCATGATGACCGGTGACGACTCCAACGGGCGCGCGGCGATCCGGCTCAACGGCGGCGACGGGGATAACCGGTTCTTCGTCGCGGACAATGTCTCGGAGATCGGCGGCAATGCCACGGGCCGGATCCGGAGCGGCCACGTCTTCGATCCGGCGACACGCGAGGTTCTCCCAACCGATGAGGTCGTGGACTGGGTGCTGGCGCACAGCGGGGTGATCATCAACGGCGAGCGCAGCAAGATCGACCAGCGCATCGTCGACACGGTGAAGAACGACACCGGCAAGCTCATCGACGCGCCCGGCGACGTCGGGGGCTATCTGGACCGGGGCAGTTCTTCGGCGCTCAGGGACAGTGATGACGACGGCATTCCCGACATTCACGAGGATTGGATCGGCTCGGATGACCGCAAGGCAGACGCGCACGCTGATGCGGACGGGAACGGCGTCTCGAACATCGAAGACTACATCAACGCGCTTCTGCAGGACGCGGACCGGGCGCCAAGCATCTACGCCGATACGGACGAGGCTTCAGATCCTGACGATGGGCCTGATGAAGACCCTGCGTCCGACGCGCCCGACAGCGACACCGTCGCATATTCGGCAGACGACAGCTCGGACCAGGAAGACGTGCAGGCTGCGCAACCGTTGGAGGCGTTCACCATCGAAGCCGAGGACTTCGAGCTTGAGGGCGGTTTCGATGTGGCGCGGCTTGGTGATGCCTCAGGCAGAAAGGTGATCCGGTCGTTCGATGAGGGTAAAGCGCGGACCACGTTCGACGGCGAGGACGGAACCTACGACCTTCGCGTCGAGCATTTTGATGAGACCGATGGCGAGTCCTACCTCGAGGTGTACATCAACGAAGAGCGGATCGATGCGTGGCATTGGGATGCCGATCTGGGCAGCGCCTGGGCGAACAAGAAGTCCCTCACCGAGCGGGTGATCGAAGGTGTCGATCTCGAAGCGGGTGACGAGATCATCTTTGTGGGCACCGGCGATCGAGGCAGTGAGCCGCTGCGCATCGACGCGCTGCAGTTCACGCCGAGCGACGCGGTGTTCGCCTGAGCCCGCCTGTCGGGATGTGATGGTGCCGGGCGGTGCGCACTGCGTGCCGCCCGATTTCATGTGGCGCCTGACGCATATGGCCCCAGGACGCATCTGAGCGCCGCGGGCTGGTATCCGCGATCCGGTGGCGCGATTGACTTCCGCGTCGGCCAAAGGTTGCGCGCGCGGGCCGGGCAGGCGCGCCGCAGCGTGACAGCCAAGCCGCGCGCAATGGCCAGAGCGCGCGCGGCCCCACTTGCGGGGCCGGGGGCAGAGTGACTAGCTATGCCCCGAACGGGATCGGCGCCGAAGCCTTCGCTTCGCGACCGCAGCCCGAGGAGCTACGTCATGAAGAATATCGGTTTCCTCTCCTTCGGCCACTGGTCGCCGCAACGCGGCTCGGCGACGCGCACTGCCTCCGATGCGCTGCTGCAAGCCATCGACCTCGCCGTGGCCGCCGAGGAACTGGGTCTCGATGGCGCTTACTACCGGGTGCACCACTTCGCCCGTCAGCACGCCAGCCCGTTCCCGCTGCTCGCCGCCGTAGGCGCGCGCACCTCGAAGATCGAGATTGGCACCGGCGTCATCGACATGCGCTACGAGAACCCGCTCTACATGGCCGAGGACGCCGGCGCCGCCGACCTGATCAGCGAAGGCCGCCTGCAACTCGGCATCAGCCGCGGCAGCCCCGAGCAGGTGATCGACGGCTGGCGCTACTTTGGCTACGCGCCGGATGAGGGAGAGAGCGATGCCGATCTCGGGCGTCGTCATGCGCAGGTGTTCCTGCAGATGCTCGAGGGGCAGGGATTTGCCGAGCCCAACCCGCGCCCGATGTTCCCCAACCCGCCGGGCAAGTTGCGGCTCGAGCCGTTCTCCGAAGGGCTCAAGGACCGCATCTGGTGGGGCGCCGGGTCCAACCGGACTGCGGAATGGGCGGCGATGCTTGGGATGAACCTGCAAAGCTCGACGTTGAAGGATGATGAGACCGGAGAGCCGTTCCATATCCAGCAGGCCAAACAGATCCGCGCCTATCGCGAAGCGTGGAAAGCGGCCGGTCATTCCCGCAAGCCGCGGGTGTCGGTAAGCCGGTCGATCTTTGCGCTGATGAACGATCAGGACCGGATGTACTTTGGCGATGGCGGCAAGGGCGACGACTCCGTTGGCTTTATCGAGCAGCAGCGCTCGATCTTCGGACGCTCCTACGCGGATGAGCCGGACCGGCTGATCGATCAGCTTAAGACGGATGAGGCGATCGCCGAGGCGGACACGCTGCTGCTGACAGTGCCGAACTCGCTGGGCGTCGACTACAACGCCCATGTGATCGAGAGCATCCTCACGCATGTCGCGCCGGCGCTCGGCTGGCGGTGACGCTCCGCACGTCCGGCGCGGTGACAAGCCGGGCGTGACGCCGCGCGCGGCTTATCACCTTGCGCTCGGGCCGGCGGACCACGCGACCGCGCCGCTGGGAGCGATCCTGCCGACAGGGCGTCACAGAATGGCGTCATAAAAATGTCTTCGCTCTCAGCGATCAGCGGCTCAATATGGATTTGAAATTCGCACGGGGTCCGCGCATAGCTTCGCCATGTTGGACGAGAACGATATCCGCTCTGCCGCGCGCGCGGTGATCCGCAAGGGACCGCGGGTGCTGGTACAGGTCAAGCGTGCTGCGTCGGGCCAGACCTACCTGACCTTGCCGGGCGGGCGGCAGGAGCCCGGTGAGAGTCTTGTCGAATGCCTGCAGCGAGAATGTCTCGAAGAGATCGGCGTCCGGCCCGAGGTCGGCGCGCTGCTGCATGTGGCGGATGTGGTACGCACCGGCGGGGGAAAGACCCGGTTGCTGCTTGAGAGCTTGTTCGATTGCACGGTGCCAGAGGGCTATGAGCCGCGGCTCGGGACCCGGCCGGACAAGCGTCAGGAGGACACGATCTGGGCCGATCTGCGGGCCGACGCCGCTGGGTTCCTGCCGCGCTACGATCTGGCACTGACGCAGAGCGATGCCCCCGTCTACCTCGGAAGGCTGCGCTGTGAAGCTCCCTGACGCCGTCGAAGAGAATTTTGCCTTTCTGCTGGCCGAGATCGACGGGCAACTGGCGCAGTTGATCGCTTATTTCGAGGCCCCCGAACCGGAGGCCGCGCAGAAGCTGATCCAGCGGGCGGGCTATGCGCACAACCTGTCCTCGCGTCTGCGCAAGGCCTGTCTGGCCGGGATGACCCAAGGCAAGCTTGGTCGGGCGCGGCAGCTGCATCTGGAGGGGATCGATACGATCGCCCGCAACCTTGATCTCATGTCTCGCCTTGCCCGGCGCGGTGTCCAGCACGCAGAGCAGATGCAAAGGCGCAAGGCCTTGCGGGCGCACGCCTATGTTGCGCCGCTGGGATCCTTGCGCAAGGCGGTCGCGCGGATCTCGACTGCGTTGCACTTACGCGACAGCAAGCTGGCCGTGGCGATCGGGCAGGACAGTGCCGCGCTCGACCGGCTGCGCGACGAGCTTTTCGCCGCGTACACGGGCGAGATGAGCGGCGCGAAACACCCCGAGGATCTGGCGCAGGCCCTGCTCGCTTTGAACGAGGTGTGCCGCAGTGGCGAGGCGCTGCGGGCGATCAGCGAGGCGCTGCTGTCGAGCAATATCGGCCAGAACGTGCAGTTCGAGCGTTACTTTACCCTGCGCAGCGTGCTGGCGGGGATCGGTTCGGAAAAGGACATCGAGATGCGCCCGCTGGCCGAGACGCGCTCGGGCAGCGCCATCTCCAGCGTGCGCATGCGTGATGGCGCGGGCAAGACCGTCGACGCGGTGTTCAAGGATGGCGACCGGCGCAAGGTGAAGGAAGAGCGGGGCGGTGTGAAAAGCTGGAATGCGGTGTACCCCGGCGTCGCGCCCGAGATCCTCTCATACGAAAAACGCGGCGGCTCGGCGGCGCTGCTGATCGAGCATCTGCAAGGCGAGACCTTCGAAGATATCGTGCTAGGGGGCTCGGAGGCGCGGCTGGCCGAGGCGCAGAAGGCGCTGCATCGCACGGTGCGGGACATCTGGCGTCAGACACGTAGCGACGAGCCCGCAGAGATGAAGGCGATGGAGCAGTTGGGCAAGCGGATGGCCGACGTCTATCGGCTGCATCCGCGGTTCGCCCAGCCCGCGCAGCGCGTGCAGGGGCTGAAACTCGACAGTCTCGATGAGCTGATCGCCGCCGCTGCGCAGCGCGAATGCAAGCTCGAAGCGCCGTTCTCGGTTTACATCCACGGCGATTTCAACCTCGACAACATCATCTACGACGCAGCCGAGCGGAAGATCCGCCTGATCGATCTGCACCGCTCGCGCTATATGGATTACGCGCAGGACGTGTCGGTGTTCATGGTGTCCAACTACCGGCTGCAGGTGCTCGATCCGGGCACCCGCGGGCGCCTCGCCTCGGTGGCGGTGGGGATGCATGACATGGCGGCAAAATTCGCCAAGCGGCAGAAGGACCCGACGTTCGAATACCGCGTGGCGTTGGGCCTCGCACGCTCTTTTGCCAGTTCCACGCGCTTCGTCACCGATCGTGACCACGCCAAGCGCATGATGCTGCGCGCCCGCTACATACTGGAAGCCGCGCTGCGTGTGCCGGAGGGCAAAGAGGCGCGTTTCAAACTTCCCATGAGGATGCTGTTCCGTGACTAAGAAAATCGCCGTCATCGGCACCCCCGGAAAATGGTCGACCGAGGCGCTGGCCGACGCGCTGGAGGCGCGCACGGGCCACCGGCAGGTTGTCGACATGGCCCACGTGACGCTGGACCTTGAGGCAGGCACGCTGATGGCGGATGGCACCGATCTGGCGTCGCTTGACGGGATGATCCTCAAGAAGGTGGCCGAGACCTACAGTCCCGATGCGCTCGATCGGCTCGAGATGCTGCGTGTCGCCGAGGCGCGCGGCGTGCGCATCTTCAGCCCGGCGCAGAGCGTGCTGCGGCTGATGGACCGGCTGGCCTGCACGGTGACCCTGTCGAACGCCGGCGTGCCGATGCCGCCGACCACGATCACCGAGGACGTCGCCGCCGCCAAGGACGCGCTGGCGCGCTATGGCGCGGCGGTGTTCAAGCCGCTGTTCTCCACCAAGGCCCGTGGCATGCTGCTGCTCGAGGCGGACGCGCCCGACGCCGAGGCGCAGATCGCGGCCTTCAAGGCCGACAACCCTGTGATGTACATTCAGCAAAAGGCAGAGCTGTCCGGCCATGATCTGGGGATGGTGTTCCTCGACGGAGACTACGTCTGCACCTACGCGCGGGTCAGCCAGACCGATAGCTGGAACACGACCATCCATTCGGGCGGGAGATACGCGGCGTATCAGCCGACGCCCGAGCTTATCGAACTGGGGCGCAAGGCGCAGGCGCCATTCGGTCTGACCTTCACGACGGTCGACATCGCGCTGACGCCGCAGGGGCCGATCGTTTTCGAAGTGTCGGCCTTCGGGGGCTACAGCGGCGCGCAAAAGGGCTGCGGCATCGACGCCGCGGCGCTGGTCGCCGACCATGTGCTGCAGGAGATTTCGGGATGAAGACCGCAAGCGACGTTCTGGCAAAGCTCGATCTCACTCCCGCCGCGTCTGCGCCGCCCTTTCACCTAGCGGTCGGGCCGGTGCGGGTCAGCGTGTTCTGTCCCGAGGGGCCGCTGCGCGCGGCGCTCGTGTCGTATTTCGCCCCGGCGCTCGGCGGGCAGCCCGGCGATCTGGCCGTGCATCTGCTGCAGGGGCAGGGCCTGAGCACAGAGCCAGCATGGACCGATTGGGCCCGCGAGGCCGGCAAGGCGGGCCGCAAGGATGCCATCGTCGATCTGCAGGACGCGCGGCTGATCCGCAAGCTGCGCAGCGGCGTGACCTTTCTGCAATCTCCCGACCATGCCGTTGCCTTTGGTCCGCTGGCCGATAACGAAAGCACGGTGATCAATTTCATCAACACGCAGGTGCTCAACGCCTGTCTGCGCGAGGGCTGGCAATTGTGCCATGCCGCCGCCGTGGCCGGGGCGCGGCGCACGCTGGCCATCGCCGGGCTGTCGGGGGGCGGCAAATCCACCTCGATCCTGCGCATGATGGATTTCGCCGGCACGCGCTTCGTGTCGAATGACCGGGTGCTGGTGCGCGCGGGCGAGCCGCCGCGCGCGCTTGGCATCCCCAAGCAGCCGCGCATCAACCCCGGTACGATCCTCGGCAACCCCCGGCTGCACGGCCTGCTGAGCCTAGAGCGCCGCGCCGAACTGGCGGCGCTGCCGGCGGCGGATCTGTGGGATCTGGAAGAGAAACACGATCTGATCATCCCCGAGATCTACGGCCCGGGCCGGGTCTGCTTTGAGGCGCCGCTCACCGATTTCTGGGTGCTGAACTGGCGGCATGACAGCGCCGCCCCGACACAGGTGACGCCGGTCGATCTGGCGGAACGGCCGGATTTGCTGGGCGCGATCATGAAAAGCCCCGGGCCGTTCTACCAGCGCGCCGACGGAGGTTTCGAGCCGAACGGCGCCGCGCCCGATCCGGCCCCCTATCTGCAAGCGCTGCGCGGGGTGCGGGTGTGCGAGGTCTTCGGCAAGATCGACTTCGACGCGCTCGCCGCCGAGGGGCGCGGCCTCTTCGATGTCTGAGACCGCCTATGTCGCCATCCTAAGGCACGGCGCCTATCACCAGCAGGTCGGGGCACCTTCGGCGCGCCAGCCCCATCCGCTCACCGAAGAAGGGCTGGAACAGGCGCGCGGCGCCGGGGTTGCGCTCGCCGAGATGATTGCCGAGCGCGGCCTGTCTCTCGCGCCGGTGCTCTATTCCTCGCGACAGCTGCGGGCGTGGCAGACCGCCGAGGAAATCCGCAAACACCTCGCCGCGCGGGGTTACCGCGTCGAGGGGATCACCGAGACTTCCGCTCTTGCCGAACGCGGCCTTGGCAGCGCCGCGAACCTGACGGTGGCCGAGATCGAGGCGGCGCTCGCCGTCGATCCGCGCTACGACGCGCCGCCGCCGGGATGGAAATCCGACAGCGCCTACCGTCTGCCGCTAGAGGGCGCGGAAAGTCTGATGGACGCCGGGCGCCGGGTGGCGGATCACCTGCGCAACACGGCAGTGCCGGGCAAGCTTACCATTCACGCCGGTCACGGCGCCTCGTTCCGCCACGCCTGCCACCACCTCGGTCTGCTGGCACAAAAAGAGATTGCCCAGCTCTCGATGTTTCATGCTCGCCCGTTACTTCTGTGTCATGATGCCGATGGTAGATGGCGTCATTTGGCCGGCGCGTGGAAGATCAGGGCTCCGAAAGAGGACCCGATCGACTGAGCCGGCACCGCAGCAAGAGGCCGGACCATGTACAGCAGCTCCCAGATCAGCGAAGCGGCGCATCTTCTGCCGCCTGTCTTCGACCCAGAACGCTGCCTTTCGGACCTGCCGCGTGAGATCGAACCATGGCCGGGCGCCGAGGCGCAGCCGCAGATCTCGGCCTGTCTGGCGCGCGCCCGTCTGCATGGCGGCTGGCGCTGGCCCGAGCGCCCGGTGATCTTTGTGTCCGACCCGCATGCCGATGCCGAAGGCCTGCTGCGCTCGCTGATCGCGGGCGGGGTCATCCGGCGCGCGGGCGGGCGCATCGCGCTCACCGGTTTCGGACGCAGCGCGCGGATCATTCTGGGGGGCGACAGTTTCGACAAGGGGCCCAGCAACCTTGCGCTGCTCGACACGCTGGGGGCGCTGCGCGGGATCGGTGCCGATCTGCATATTCTCGCCGGGAACCACGATCTGCGCATGCGCATGGCGGTGGACGCGCTGCGCGGCCCGCGCAACGCGCTCAACGAGCATCTTTTCGTGCGCATGGGGCGCAAGATCCTGCCCGCGCTGCGCGAGGTTCTGGAGCGTTTCGTTACCCCCGCCGATCTGGACGCGCTGCCCGATGAGGCAGCCTGCCGCGCCCGATTGCTGCCCGGTGAGGGCTGGGCCGAGCGCTTTGCCGAGGCCGCCCGCCTTGAACTGCGCGCCAAAGTGATCGCCAAGGAAGTCGACAAGCTGCAGGACAAGCTGCGCAAGTTCGACCGTGAACTGGCGCGGGCCGGGCTTAGCCACCGCGAGACGCTGGCGGCGGTCCTGAAATGCCATGAGGTGTTCTTTGAGCCGGGCGGCGCATATGCGTGGTTTTACGAGGCGATGGATGTGGTGACGCGCAGCGGCTCGCTGCTGTTCGTGCATGCCGGGCTGTGCGACGACATGTGCGGGCTGCTGGCGCGCGATGGCATCGCGGCGGTCAACGCCCGGTATCAGGCCGGGGCCGAGCGCGCCTCGCTGGGGTTCTACTTCGGGCCTCTGGCCAACCTCGTGCGGACCAAATACCGCACCACCGACTGCCAGCTTACCGATCGCGGCGTCACCGCGCTGCACAAGGCCGGGATTCACATGGTGGTGCAGGGCCATGTGAACAGCCACGATGGACAGCGCCTGCTGGCCAAACGCGGGCTGCTGCATCTGGAGGGCGATGTGACCCTCGACCGTGCCTCGCGGCGGCTTGAAGGGCTGGAGGGCATCGGCGCCGGGGCGACCTTGATTTTCCCAACCGGAGATGTGATCGGTCTGAGCAGGGACTATCCGCGGGCCAAGCATTTTGCGCCCGACCGGATGGTCTGAGGGTGTGTGATCGGGGAAGGGGCACCGATGGGAGAGTCGAGCAAACGGTTCCGGCACGAGTCGTTGCAGGATGCCAAGTCGATCAAGAGCCTGCTGACGTCTCTGGCCAAGGGGTTTTCCAAGGGTGAGATGACGCTCGGCGATGAGGAAGACGAACTGGTCCTGAACCCGGATGGATTGATGAACGTGCGCATCAAGGCCGACCGCGAAGATGGCAAATCCACCGTCAGCCTGCGCGTGACATGGTCTGATCCCTCGGATCAGAAGCTGCAGAAGGGCGCGCCGCGGGTCGACAGCTGAGCCGCCTTCTGGCTGGCGTGGCACGTCGTGACCCCGAGGTCCGCCAAGCGTGTCAGTCGGACACCAGCGCCATCGCGGCCAGTTTGTCGATCAGCCTGTCGAGATCGAAGGGTTTCTGCACCACATCCACATCGGCCGCCGGAAGATCGCCTCCTAGCGCGGCGGTCTCATCGTAGCCGGTGACGAAGACGATCTTCAGCCCCGGTCGCACCAGCCGCGCCGCCTGCGCCAACTGCCGCCCGTTCATGCCGCGCGGCAGGCCGACATCGGTCAGCAGCACGTCAACAGTCGCGGCCCTGTCCAATTGCTCCAACGCCTCGGCGCCCGAGCCCGCCTCCAGAACGGAAAAGCCGCGCTCGCGCAGCGCGTCGACCACCACCATGCGCACCAGAACCTCGTCTTCGACCACGAGGATGGTCTTGCCGGTGGGGTCTGGGGCGGCAGAAGCGCTGGTCGATTGCGCGCCCTCGGTCTCGACCGGTGCGCTGCTGCGCGGCAGATACAGCGTCACCCGTGTGCCCGCACCTTGCTGCGAGCGGATCACGGCGGTTCCGCCGCTTTGCTGCGCGAACCCATAGACCATGGACAGCCCCAGCCCGGTTCCTTCGCCCATCGGCTTGGTGGTGAAGAACGGATCGAAGGCGCGTGCGATCTGTTCGGGAGACATGCCGGTGCCGGTGTCGATGACCGAGATCGCCACATAATCGCCCGGAGACAGCTGTCCCTCATTTGCCCGCAAGGCGGTGTGGTCGCAGTTCTCGATCCGGGCCTGCAGTTGCCCGCCGTCCGGCATCGCGTCGCGCGCGTTGATGCACAGGTTCAGCAGCGCGTTTTCCAGCTGGTTGGGATCGACGAGGGTTGGCCAGACACCCTCGGCAACCGTGCTTGACACCTCGATGTGCGACCCCACGGTGCGCTGCACCAGATCGGTCATGCCCTGCGTCAGCTGCACCAGATCGGTGGGCTTGGGGGCGAGCGATTGCTGGCGCGAGAAGGCCAGCAGGCGCTGGGTGACATGGGCGGCGCGCTCGGTCGCGCTCTTGGCGGCGGCGAGGTAGCGCTGCAGATCGTCGCTGCGTCCGTCGTCCAGCCGTTTCTGCATCATCTCCAGCGAGCCAGAGCAGGCCGCCAGAAGGTTGTTGAAATCATGCGCCAGCCCGCCGGTGAGCTGGCCGACCGCCTCCATCTTGTGCGCCTGCCGCAGCGCCTCTTCCTTGGCCATCAATTCGCTGGTCTGCTCGGTGACCCGCTGTTCCAGCGTCTCGTTCAGGCGCGACAGTTCGGCGATGGCGCGGTCGCGTTCGGCTTCGACGGCGCGGCGTGCGTCGATGTTCATCAGCACGCCGGAGAAACTCTTCGGCTGGCCGTCGGCAGTGTGCTCGACGCGCCCGTTGGCTTCGATCCAGTGGTATTCGCCGTCGGCCTGCAGCACCCGGAACTGCTGTGCGTATGCGCCGCCGACCGCCAGAACCCCGTTGATCTCGCGCAGCAACCTGTCCTTGTCCTCTGGGTGCACATTGGTGACCAGCACATCGAGGGTCAGCGCGGCGCGGTCCTGCTCGGGGCGCAGGCCCATGGACAGCGCGAGCGCCTTGTCGACGATGAAGGCGTCTTTCGGGACGTCCCAGACCCATGTGCCGACAATCGCACCCGCCGCCAGCGCAAGATTGACCCGCTCTTCATTGGCGCGGGCGCGCTGTTCGCTCTCACGGATCTCCGCCTCGCCGAGCTTGCGGTTAGTGATGTCGCGAAACAGCACGGCGACGCGGCCAAGGCTGGCAGGCTCCACCCGCCGGGCAGAGACCTCGATGAAGCGGTCAATTTCCGAGAACTCGCGCTCGAAGCGGATCGGCGTGCCGGTTTTGAGCACCTCGCCGTAGATTTTCACCCATTCGCGCCCATCATCCGGGGCAACGTCGAACACCGTTTTGCCGACGATCCCCTGAATGCCGGTGTGGCGTTCGTAGCCCGAGTTCGCCTCGATGTGCACGTAATCCGAAAGCGGGCCGTCCGGCCCGTCGGTAAATTGGATGATGCAGAACCCGTCGTCGATGATTTCGAAAAGGGCGCGATACCCGGCCTCGCGCCGGTCTCTTTCCGCGTCAGAAGCTGTGCCCGTCGCAAGTGCCGCGGACGGCATTCTTTCTTTGAAGAATGGAAAACGCATCACGGCCTCGGGCTATTGGAGTGTCACGCGACAACATGTAGAGGCGCGTGGGCCGAGGCAAAGGGCTCTTCGGCGCAATGTGTTGGCTGCGCGACATTTTTCAGGGCAGGTCTCGCGCCTTGCCGCGTCACCTTGGGTCAAGGGCGTGGCCTGAGGAGCGCGCGGCGGTGCGTAAGGTGATCGACGGCCGTTCTGCCGCGCCGACTGGTGGATGACCCGTGTCGAAAGGGGCGCTGACACCGATATGCGCAGCGAATTTTCCTCATAGGAAAATTCCCTGTCGCAATCCGCGCGGCGCTGCGCCTATGCTGCAGGCCGCAAAGGATCGACAGGAGAGGCGCGCGTGAAGCGACAGGATCAGGCACTCACCCAAGACCCCCACGCCGAACGCGGCCCGCGCGAGAAGAACCTCGAGGTTGCGATCGGGCGGCAGGTGCGCGATCTGCGCAAGCGCCAGCGCATGACCGGCGCCGAACTGGCGGCGCAGGCGGGGCTTTCGGTGGGCATGCTGTCGAAGATCGAGAACGGGGTGATCTCGCCCTCGCTCAACACCATCTCGACGCTGGCGCATGCGTTGCGTGTGCCGCTCGTGCAGCTGTTCGCGGGCTACGAGGAAGAGCGCGGCTGTATCCACGTCAAATCCGGGCAGGGGGTCGAGGTCGAGCGCGCGGGCACCCGCGCCGGGCATCAGTATCATCTCCTCGGGCATCTGGGGTCGAACAACTCGGGCGTGGTGGTCGAGCCCTATCTGATCGTGCTCGACAGCGAGAGCGACCTCTTCCCGACCTTCCAGCACGAAGGGCTGGAGATGCTTTATATGCTCGAAGGTCTGCTGAAATATCGCCACGGCGATCAGGAGTATCTGCTCGAACCGGGCGACTCGCTGTTCTTCGACGCCGACGCGCCGCATGGCCCCGGCGAGTTGGTGCAGCTGCCGATACGCTATCTCGCGATCATCTCTTACCCGCAGGCCCGCTGATCTCCGCATAGTTTTTGGGCAGTGCCGCCCTAGCGGCAAGAACTTTCCGGCAGGGATATAAATATTCTTGATGAGAAAATTTCGCCTCGCTACTCAATAGGGGACGGGCGCGCCGCGCCCCTGACCTGACGGAGAAAAACATGTGTGGCATCGTTGGCCTCTTCCTCAAGAAGGATGACCTGCGCCCCAAGCTGGGCGACATGCTGACCGACATGCTCATCACCATGACCGACCGTGGCCCCGACAGCGCGGGCATCGCGATCTACGGTGATGAGACGGGCGGTCTGAAGATCACCGTGCAGAGCGACACGCCGGATGTAGCCTTTGCCGGGCTAGGTGACGCGCTGACCGAAGCGTTCGGCCCCGAGGTCACGCTGCGCGTTGTCGACACCCACGCCGTGCTGACGCTGCCGAAAGCGCACGAAGCGGCGGCGCTCGACTGGCTCGAGGCCCGCGGCCTGCGCGTCATGGGCGCGGGCGAGAGCATGGAGATTTTCAAGGAGGTCGGGCTGCCCAAAGACGTGGCGGCGCGCTTTGGCATCCGCGAGATGGGCGGCAGCCATGGCATCGGCCACACCCGCATGGCGACGGAGTCCGCCGTGACGACGCTCGGGGCGCACCCGTTCTCCACCGCCGACGACCAATGCCTTGTGCACAATGGCTCTCTGTCGAACCACAACGACATGCGCCGCCGTCTTGCCAAGAAGGGCGTCTTCACCAAGACCGAGAACGACACCGAGGTGGGCGCGGCCTATATCTCGTCGCGCATCGCCGAGGGCGCTACGCTGGGCGAGGCGCTGGAGGGCACGCTCAAGGATCTCGACGGTTTCTTCACCTTCGTCACCGGCACCAAGACCGGCTTTGGCGTGGTGCGCGATCCGGTCGCCTGCAAGCCCGCGGTGATGGCCGAGACCGACGACTATGTCGCCTTCGCCAGCGAATACCGCGCCTTTGCCGATCTGCCGGGCATCGACGCCGCCCGCGTCTGGGAGCCCGAACCCGCAACCGTCTATTTCTGGGAGCGCTGAGAATGCCGGTACTGGATATGTCGCAAACGCCGCTGCGCGAAGTCAACGCGGCGCTGCAGGAGGCCGCGAAGGCGCAGGCCAACGAAAGCTTCACGATTGAGAACCCGCGCGGCGCGCATGCCATGGCGGTGGGGCTGGACGGGCCTCTGTCGGTCACCGTCAGGGGCAATACCGGTTACTATTGCGCCGGGATGAACAAGCTCGCCACGGTGCACGTCGAAGGCTCGGCCGGGCCGGGCGTGGCAGAGAACATGATGTCGGGCGAGGTGATCATCGACGGTGATGCCAGCCAATACGCCGGAGCCACGGGCCATGGCGGGCTGCTCAACATCAAGGGCAACGCCAGTTCGCGCTGCGGCATCTCGATGAAGGGCATCGACATCGTCGTGCACGGCAGCATCGGGCACATGTCGGCCTTCATGGCGCAGAAGGGCAATCTGGTGGTTCTGGGCGATGCCGGGGATGCGCTGGGAGACAGTCTCTACGAGGCGCGGCTCTTCGTGCGCGGCAACGTCAAATCGCTGGGCGCGGACTGCATCGAAAAGGACATGCGGCCCGAGCATCTGGCGGTGCTCAAGGACCTGCTCGAACGCGCAGGGGCCGTCGCCAAGCCCGAGGAGTTCAAGCGCTACGGCTCGGCCCGCAAGCTCTACAACTTCAACATCGACCACGCCGACGAATACTGAGGAGCGGACAATGGACAAGACCCCCCAGACCGACCCGCGCCAGTCCTGGACCTTCTCGCGCGAGGTGAACTCCGAGATCCGGCGCGCCGCGGCGACCGGCATTTACGACATCCGCGGCGGCGGGGCGAAACGCCGCGTGCCGCATTTTGATGATCTGCTGTTCCTCGGGGCCTCGATCTCGCGCTACCCGCTCGAAGGCTACCGCGAGAAATGCGACACCTCCGTCACGCTTGGCACCCGGTTTGCCAAGAAACCGATCGAGCTGAAGATCCCGATCACCATCGCCGGCATGTCTTTCGGCGCGCTTTCCGGGAACGCCAAAGAGGCTCTGGGCCGGGGCGCGACCCTTGCGGGCACCTCGACCACCACCGGCGACGGCGGCATGACCGAGGAAGAGCGCGGTCACTCGGAAAAGCTGATCTACCAGTACCTTCCCAGTCGCTACGGCATGAACCCCGACGACCTGCGCCGCGCTGATGCCATCGAGGTGGTCGTGGGGCAGGGCGCGAAACCCGGCGGCGGCGGCATGCTGCTGGGCCAGAAGATCACCGACCGGGTCGCCGGGATGCGTGATCTGCCCGTGGGCATCGACCAGCGCTCGGCCTGCCGTCACCCCGACTGGACCGGGCCCGACGATCTGGAGATCAAGATCCTCGAACTGCGCGAGATCACCAACTGGGAAAAGCCGATCTACATCAAGGTCGGCGGCGCGCGCCCCTATTACGACACTGCGCTCGCGGTAAAGGCCGGGGCCGATGTGGTGGTGCTTGACGGCATGCAGGGCGGCACCGCCGCAACGCAGGACGTGTTCATCGAGAACGTCGGCCTGCCGACGCTGGCCTGCATCCGCCCCGCCGTGCAGGCGCTGCAGGATCTCGGCCTGCACCGCGAAGTGCAACTGGTGGTTTCGGGCGGCATCCGGTCTGGCGCAGATGTCGCCAAGGCGCTGGCTCTGGGCGCGGATGCGGTGGCCATCGGCACCGCCGCTCTGGTGGCGCTGGGGGACAATGATCCCAAGTGGGAAGACGAGTACCGCAAGCTTGGCACCACCGCCGGGGCCTATGACGATTGGCACGAGGGACGCGACCCTGCCGGGATCACCACGCAGGATCCCGAGCTGATGGCACGGCTCGATCCCATCGCCGCCGGACGCCGTTTGCGTAACTACCTCAACGTGATGACCCTGGAGTGTCAGACGATCGCGCGGGCCTGCGGCAAGAGCCATGTGCACAATCTTGAACCAGAAGACCTCTGCGCGCTGACCATGGAGGCCGCCGCCATGGCGCGCGTGCCGCTGGCCGGGACAGAGTGGTACCCGGGCAAGCCGGGCTTCTGAACCGGCGCAGCACCGGCAGTAAAAGACCGGGCGAGGGCGCGCAGACGCCCCGCCCGCAACAACAGGGAACGAAAGGTATCGCCATGGCCGATCTGGCTGAATTCGCCCGCGAACGCGGCATCAAGTACTTCATGATCTCCTACACTGATCTGTTCGGGGGGCAGCGCGCCAAGCTGGTGCCGGCGCAGGCAATTGCGGACATGCAGGCAGAGGGCGCGGGCTTTGCCGGGTTCGCCACATGGCTCGATCTCACCCCGGCGCACCCCGACATGCTGGCGGTGCCCGACGCTTCGGCGGCGATCCAACTGCCGTGGAAGCCCGAGGTGGCATGGGTGCCCGCCGATTGCGTGATGGAAGGCGCGCCGGTGGATCAGGCGCCGCGCAATGTGCTGCGCAAGCTGGTCGACGAGGCCGCGTCCGAGGGGTTGCGGGTGAAGACCGGGATCGAGGCCGAGTTCTTCCTGCTCAGCCCCGAAGGCACGCAGATCTCCGATCCTTTCGATACCGCCGAGAAGCCCTGCTACGACCAGCAGGCGGTGATGCGCCGCTACGACGTGATCGCCGAGATCTGCGATTACATGCTGGAGCTGGGCTGGGGCCCGTATCAGAACGACCACGAGGACGCCAATGGCCAGTTCGAGATGAACTGGGAGTTCGCCGACGCGCTGGTCACCGCCGACCGCCACAGCTTCTTCAAGTTCATGGTGAAGTCGGTTGCGGAAAAGCACGGCCTGCGGGCCACCTTCATGCCCAAGCCGATCGAGGGGCTCACCGGCAACGGCTGCCACGCGCATATCTCGGTCTGGGATCTGGACGGCAAGACCAACGCCTTTGCCGGCGATGCGGGCGGTCAGATCGGCGAGGTTGGCCTGTCCGAGCAGGGCGGGCATTTCCTTGGCGGCATCATGAAACATGCCGAGGCGCTGGCCGCGATCACCAACCCCACGGTCAACAGCTACAAGCGCATCAACGCGCCGCGCACCATGTCGGGCGCAACTTGGGCGCCGAACACGGTCACATGGACCGGCAACAACCGCACCCATATGGTGCGGGTGCCGGGGCCGGGCCGGTTCGAACTGCGCCTGCCGGACGGCGCGACCAATCCCTATCTGCTGCAGGCGGTGATCATTGCTGCGGGGCTGTCGGGCATCCGCTCCAAGGCAGATCCGGGCAAGCGCTATGACATCGACATGTATGCCGAAGGCCATACGGTCGAGGGTGCGCCGAAGCTGCCGCTGAACCTGCTCGACGCGATCCGCGCCTATGACGCGGACGCGGACCTCAAAGCGATGATGGGCGCCGAGTTCTCGGCCTCCTACGCCAAGATGAAGATGCAGGAGTGGACCTCTTTCGTGTCGCATTTCTCGCGCTGGGAGAAAGAGAACACGCTGGATATCTGACGCAAAGGCCCGCCCGTCCGGCGCGCGGGCGACGCGCGGCCGGGCGGGCGCCTAGCGCAGCCTGTCCGACGCCGCACGACCGGCCCAGAGCCCGGTGGCAAGGCAGCCGGTCAACAGGTAGCCGCCGGTCGGCGCTTCCCAGTCGAGCATCTCTCCGGCGACGAAGGTGCCGGGCCGCTCCTTCAGCATCAGCCCCGCGTCCAGCGCCGCAAACGGCACGCCGCCCGCCACCGAGATCGCCTCGTCCAGTGGTCTCAGCCCGGTGTGCGGCACCGGCAGGGCCTTGAGCAGCGCCGCCAGTTCCTGTGGGTCATCGGGCAGTGGGCGCGCGCATTCCATCAGCAGGGCACGGGCGGCGGGCGAGAGCTTGACCATTTTGCGCAAATGGTTCGACAGGCTTTGTTTGCCGCGCGGGCGCGACAGGCGTTTGGCCAGCGCGGGCTGATCAATGTCGGGGCAAAGATCGACTTCCAGCGCCGCGCCGCTGCGCAGCGCTGGCGACAGCGGGTAGAGGCCGCCGCCCTCCAGCCCGCGTGCCGAGATCACCGCCTCGCCGCGCGAGACGAGCGCGCCAGCGCGGAACGCCACGCCCTTCAGCGGGGACCCGAACTGCGCCTGCATGTGGTGCGACCACTCCACCAACAGCCCGGCATTGGCCGGCGCAAAGGGGGTGACGGGCAGGCCCTCGGCGGCGAAAATCTCTGCCCATTGCCCGTCCGAGCCAAGCCGTGCCCAGCTTGCGCCGCCAAGTGCCAGAACGGTGACTTCGGGTGTCAGACGGTGCGGGCCTTCGGGGGTGTCCATCGTCACCGCGTCGCCCTCCCAGCCAGTCCAGCGCCAGCGGGTGTGCCGCTCCAGCCCCATACCGTCGAGGCGCGCCAGCCACGCCCGCAGCAGCGGCGAGGCCTTCATGCCGTGCGGAAATACCCGCCCGGTGGAGCCGGTGAACAGCGTCTGACCCAGTCCTTCGGCCCAGTGCATCACCGCTTCGGGCGGGAAGGCCGATAGCATCGGGCGCAGCGCCGGGGCCGCTTCGCCGTAGGCCGACAGGAATTGCGAAAAGGGCTCTGCCTTGGTGATGTTCAGCCCCGATTTGCCTGCCATCAGCAGCTTGCGCCCGATCGAGGGTTTGGCTTCGGCCAGCGTCACGCTGTGCCCCGCCGAGAGCAGCGCGTCGGCGGCCATCAGCCCGGCAGGGCCGCCGCCGATCACCAGCGCGCGGCTCATGAGTGGCGCTCCGGGTCGCGGGCGAAGCGCTGAGAGCGGAAGGAGGGGGTGTCTGGAGTCCTGGCGTGCATGCCGCCCGTCTTGCCCCGCCGCAGCGGCGGGCACAAGTTCCGAGCTGTGGCTGCGCGGATCAGAACCTTGTGTCCCATGAGGGGTGGGCATCGTCGATCAACAGCGCGTGGCGGTGCCGGGATCCGTTTTGCACATGCGGGTGATTTCGCGGCAGGTTGCTGTGAGTGTGCTCGATCTGTGTCGGATCGCCCGCGGGCCAGAGGCGCAGCGCCAAGAGAAGGCCGGCGGCGGCAAGCGCAGCCAGCACGATCAGCGCGGGCACCGCGCCGAAGCGCGTCATCATCCAGCCGGCGAGCGGGTAGGTGAGCAGCCAGCAAGCATGGCTCAGCGCGAACTGTGCGGCGAAGAGCGCGGGGCGGTCCTCGGGGTGGGCAGATCGCCGCAGAAGCCGCCCGGAGGGGGTCAGCACCGCCGAAGTGCCAAAGCCGACCAGCAGCCAAGCCAGCAGCAGCACCTCCCACCGCAGGCCGACACCGGCGATCACCGCGGCCAGTCCCATCAGCACCGCCGCCATCATCGCGGCCCCTATGAGCATCACGGGGCGATCCGGGACGCGGTCGAGCAGCCGTGGCAGCATCAGGGCGGCGAGCATCGAGCCTGCGCCGAAGGCGAACATGGTCCACGCCAGCGCGCTTTCCGAAAGACCGAGCCCGCCGCGCACCAGCACCACGGAATTGACCAGCACCATCGCCCCCGCTGCGGAAACCGCAAGGTTCAGCGCCAGCAACCCGCGCAGCCGCGGCGTGGCGAGATAGATGCGCAGGCCCCGGGTGGTTCGGTCATAGATGCCGCGCGGTGCGGTGGGCTGGGGGCTTGGCAGCAGCACCGAAACGACCAGCAGCGCCGACCCCACAAAGCCCACCGCCGTGCCGAAGAAGAGCGCGTTGTAGCTCATCACCGAAAGCAGAAGCGCGGCCAGCGTCGGGCTGGCGATGTTCTCCAGATCGTAGGCGAGACGCGACAGCGACAGCGCGCGGGTGTAGCGTGCCTCTTCCGGCAGCACGTCGGGCAATGTCGCCTGAAACGTCGGAGTGAACCCCGCCGACGCGGACTGCAACAGAAAGATCAGCGCGTAGATCTGCCAGACCTCGGTGACGAAGGGCAGCGCCAGCGCCGCCATCGCGCGCACCCCATCCAGAGCCACCAGAAGCGCACGGCGGTTGACCCGGTCGGCCAAGGCCCCGGCGACCGGCGCGACCCCGACATAGGCCACCATCTTGATGGCAAACACCGTGCCCAGAACCATGCCCGCGCGCTCTCCGGCAAGATCATAGGCCAGAAGCCCCAGCGCCACGGTCGCCAGCCCCGTGCCCAGCAGCGCGACGATCTGCGCAAGGAACAGGTGGCGATAGCGGCGGTCGGATAGGATGTCGAGCATGGGGCCTCGGTGGTTGCGGGGGGGGGGCGCGTTCCTTAGCCGAGCCTAGCCGCCACGCCGGCTTGTGCCAAATGCGAAGGCGCGCGCCGTCCGGGAGCGCGCCGAGGGCCGCTCAGTCCTGCGCGACGTCGATGCGCGCCTCTTCGGCGGAGGAAATGGCGGGCTCTGTCGTCTCGGCCGCTGCGTTCTGATGCACGCGGATCCGCCACAGGTGATAGGCGGTGCGGTGCAGCCAGCGCAGCGCGTCAAGCTGCTGCAGCGCATCCTCGTCGGTGATCCGCCCGGTCACGGCGGCATCGACGATGCGGTCACGCGGACGCTTGCGTTGATCACGGGCCAGTCGTCGCAATCGGTCGAGCGCCACCTGCGTCGCTTCGGTGTCGATGGGACGAGCCTGACAGGCGGCACCGCGCCCGACGAGGCCGCGCAGACGGCGCAGGCGATGTGTGCTGCCAAGCGCCTCGATACGGTCAAGCTGCGCGCAGCGGTGCAGCAGGCGAAACAGATGGTCGATGGCGTGGAACATGCCGCTGATGGCGGTGGCCGGATCCTCGTCCCTCTCGGTCACGCGAATGCGGTCGAGGTAGTCCCGCAGCTCGGTCAGCGCGCTGCGCAACGCCTCTGGCGTATGCAGCGAAGCGTCTGCCGGAAGGGCGCAGCCGAGCCGGGATGCGAGCAGATCGCAGGTGGCGGTGTTAAGCCGATCAAGACACTCGCGCGCAAGGTCCGCGGCGATCCGCGGCTCGCGCAGCAAGGCGGGATCCAGCGCGGCGGTGAGCGGCGTGCCGCGTTCGGGCACCAGCCACTCGATCATCCGCGCGAAGGGCCGGGTCAGCGGCAGCACAAGCAGAACTCCAAGCCCGTTGAAGGTGCTATGGAACGCGACCAGCGCGATCTGCCCGTTGCCTTCTGAAACCCACCGCGCCACCAGTGCCGCAAAGGCGCCGAGCAGGGCAAAGGCCATGATGCCGGTCAACACGTTGTAGATAACGTGCGCCAGCCCGGTGCGGCGGGTCATTGTGCCGCCGCCGACAGTGGCCAGCAGGGCGGTGAAGGTGGTGCCGACGTCCATGCCGATCACCAGCGCGGCGGCCTGCGGGAAATTGATCGCCCCGGCGCCAAGCGCGGCCAGCGCGGTGGCGACCCCGGCGCTGGAGGATTGCGTGACCAGCGTAATCAGCAGCCCGATGCCCACCAGTTGCAGGCGGCCCCACAGGCTGTCTTCGGGGAAATTCGAGGGGGTCACCACGCCTTCGAATGCGGCGAGCCCGTCCTTGAGGTGGTCGATGCCGATGAACAGCAGCCCAAAGCCCGCTAGTGCCTGCCCCAGCGCCGCAAGCCGCGGACGCCCGGAGAGATGCATCACCGCGCCGAGGAAGATCAGCGGCAGCACCGCCTCTCCGAGATTCAGCTTGAAGCCCAGCGTGGCGACCATCCATCCGGTGAGCGTGGTGCCGATATTGGCGCCGAAGATGATCCCCAGCGCCTGCGGAAAGGTCAGCATGCCCGCCGCGACGAAGCCCACGGCGGTCACGGTCGTGGCGCTGGAGGATTGCACCACTGCCGTGGTCAGCGCGCCGGTCACCGCGCCGCTGAGCGGCGTGCGGGTGAAGCGGGCGAGGATCGTGCGCATCTGCCCCCCGGCAAGACCCTTGAGGCCGCCGGTGAGCATGAGCATGCCCACGAGAAATATGCCGACGCCGCCGAGTGCGGCGAGAAAATCCCACACCATGCGCAAGTCATAGCACCGCGCTCTGCCCCGCGCGACAGTGCGCTGTGCCGCAGGCTGCGCGGCCCGGTCGGGGCGCGTCTATGTCTTTCGGGAGACCGCGGCCTATCCCACTGGCTAGGTCGCTATCCGCCAGCAGCCTTTGCCCATCCCTGCGCGGGTCCTGCGCCGCCCGCAGGGGGCTGATATCCATCTCTTACCGGCCCGCGACACTGGCGCTGCCTCGCACGGACCGCCCCGAGATTTCACGAAGGAGAGTGAAAATGGTTAAAGGTCTGTTGAAAATGGCTGGGTACCGGGTCGAATACGTCTGTGATTGGGGTGTCTACGAGCGCCGTTACGGCGATCTGGAGTATCACATGAATTACCCTGTGCATCCGGAGATGACGATCGCGCCGCCTTGGGCCGAAAAGCGGATTGTGCGTAAGGGCTGAGGCAGACTGAGCTGACGATCTTCGGGGCTCCGCCGGGACCCTCCCGGTTGCGGGAAAGGTCGGGCGGTGTCCTTTGGTTTGTGGTCCGCCAGTCCTCGCCGCAATGGGGGGCCTTGCCGCGTTTCTGTCTCGCCCACGGCCCGAAATTTCGCGGCATTTAGATGCAAGCACACCCGAAGCGCCGGTGCGGCGAGTTCTCCCATATTGCTCGATGGCAAGGATGATGAGGCCGGGCCTTAACGTAAGACGCGGACACGACGACATGCGCCGCCAAAGCGGCACGCCCGAGCTTTCGGCGGGCGGGGCCCTGATCTCATGGCGGTGCATCCATCGACCTAAGTCGTGTCAGCGGACTGTGGGGCGCCAGTACTTGCGCTACGCCGCCGCGAGATCGCGCATGGCGGCGCGGAACTTGCGGCTGATCTCGTCGCGGTGCAGGTGGCGGCCTTGCGCAACGCGCTTTTCGCCCCGTGCCCAGACGCAATCCACGGTGATCCCGTCGGCGAACACCCAGTGATCGAGCAATTGCTCGCGCGGGACATGCGGGGCGGCTCGGGTATCGAGCGTCACCAGATCGGCCGGGGCGCCGACGGCAAGACCCGCGGTCGTGCCGAGCGCCGCTGCAGCGCCGGTCAGGGCGCCTTCGAACAGGCGCTGCCCGGTTGAGCCGCCGGGCTGCGCCACCACGTTGCGCGCGCGCAGGCCAAGGCGCTGGGAGTATTCGAGGCTGCGCAGTTCCTCGGTCAGCGAGATGCGGATGTTCGAATCCGAGCCGACGCCGAAGCGGCCACCGGCATCCAGAAAGCCCGGCGCATTGAAAATGCCGTCACCCAAGTTGGCCTCGGTGATCGGGCAAAGCCCGGCGATGGCACCGCGTGTGGCGGCGGCGCGGGTTTCGTCCGCGGTCATATGCGTGGCATGGATCAGGCACCAGCGCCCGTCCACCGGCGCGTTCTGCAGCAGCCATTCGACCGGGCGGGCACCGGACCACGCGACGCAGTCCTCGACCTCCTTGACCTGTTCGGCGACGTGGATGTGGATCGGCCCGCCCTGCGCCAGTGGCAGCACTTCGGTCAGGTCCTGCGGCGTGGCGGCGCGCAGGCTGTGCGGGGCGATGCCGAGCACGCTGCCGGGCAGCTCCGCGAGGATGCCGCGGCAGGCCTCAAGCAGGCGGGCATAGCGGTCGGGCTCGTTGATAAAGCGCCGCTGCCCCTCGCTGGGCGGGGTGCCGCCAAAGCCCGAGCGCGCGTAGAACACCGGCAGCAGCGTCAGGCCAAGCCCGGCGGTGCGGCTGGCCGCGGCAACGCGCGCGGCCATCTCGCCGATCTCGGCATAGGGCGCGCCGGTCGTGTCGTGGTGCAGGTAGTGGAACTCGCCAACGCGGGTGAAGCCAGCCTCGAGCATCTCCATGTAAAGCTGCGCTGCCACCGCCTCGACATGGTCGGGGGTCATCGACAGGGCAAAGCGGTACATGGTCTCGCGCCAACTCCAGAAGCTGTCGTTGCCGGGGCCGCGCAATTCCGCCAGCCCGGCCATCGCGCGCTGGAATGCGTGGCTGTGCAGGTTTCCGGTGCCGGGCAGAAGGCAGCCGTGGCGCTCGTCCTGCGGCTCTGCGCCAACGCCCGAGGTCATCTCGGCGATCTCTCCGTCGCGCAGGCTCAGCCGGACGTCGCGGGCCCAGCCTTCGGGAAGAAGTGCGTGTTCTGCGTGAAGTGTCGTCTGTGCCATGGTTGCGTGCCTCGCCTGTGAGCGCCCGGATGCCGCCCCGGTGTGCAGGGGCGCGGCTTGTTCGCCTTCAATTATGTATATACAATAGTGCGCGAGGGAAAGTGCAAACATCGGGCCATGGCGGACCGGGACGGCCCCTCTCGCAAGCGAGGTCAAACGATGGGCGAGGCAATTTACAGGCGCGCAGGGCGGCAGTTCGCGCCGTGGAAAAACGATGGCGGCGAGACGGCGGAGATCCTCTGCGTTCCCCAAGGTGCTGGGTTCGACGATTTCGCGTGGCGCATCAGTACGGCGAAGGTGGACCGCTCCGGTCCGTTCTCGGCGTTCGAAGGCGTGTCGCGCAATCTCACCGTGCTGGAAGGCGGCGCGATGAGCCTGACAGTGGATGGCGCGGCGCCGGTTCCGCTTTATCCCGGCAGCGGTCCTTTCGCATTCAGCGGCGCTGTGCCCTGCGCGGCCGAGCTGCATGGCGAGGCGCTGCTTGACCTCAACGTCATGACGCGCGCGCCCTATGCCTGCAAGGTGTTGGGGCAGGGCGCGGCACTGGCCGGTGCCGCAGAGGCGCGGGCGTGCTATCTCTTTGCGCTCAACAACCTGCCCGAGGCGGATCTGCAACAGCATGATCTGCGCGATCTGGGGACAGCGCCGCTGCCGGGCCTGCGCCGGGTCCCGGAGGGCGCAGTGCTGATCGTGATCGAAGAGGCATAGGGCGCGCGGCGACAAGCGGATCGTTGTCTGGCGCGGCGTCTCTGATCCGCAGGCACGCCGCTGCGGATCACCGGGAAAGCCGCCTTGCCAGCGCTGGTTCAGGCGGCCTCATGCGGCGCCACCCGGTCCAGTTCCGCGTAGGAGGGCAGGGCAAGGTCCAGAAGTTTTCCGCCGCGCATCAGCCGCCGGTCGGATTGCGGGCGTGCGATGACCTGATCCATGCTCCATGCCTCCAGCACCATCAGATCGGCGCGTTTGCCGATGCCAAGGCTGCCTGCGTCAAAGCCTGTTATGCCCGCCGGGGCGGGACCGGCCAGTGCCGCCGCTGCGCCAAGCGGGTGATCCAGATGACAGATCCGCACCGCCTCGCGCCATGTGTCGAGCATGTCGTGATCGCCGTAGGCGTAGAACGGATCGCGGCAATTGTCGCCAGCCACCGCCACCGGCACCCCGGCTTCGCGCAGTTCAAGCAGCGGCATCACCCCGCGCCAGCGCGGCGTGCGGCCCGGCATACGGTCCTGAAGGTACATATTGACGGTCGGCAGGGTGACCAGCGAGAGCCCGGCATCTTTCACCAGCGCGATGGTGGCGTGCATCTCCTCCTCGGGCAGCCGCGCGAGCGAGCAGCAGTGGCCGCAGGTGACGCGCCCTTCATAGCCGTGGCGGATCGCGGCGCGAGCGACATGCGCCAGCGCCCCGCCTTCGGCGGCCTCGTCAACATGCAGATCGACGTCGAGATTGCGCTCGCGCGCGAGCGTGAACAGCCGGTCGAGCAGCCCGTCGATATCGCCCAGAGAGCCATGCGTGCCGCCCGAGGCGCGGGTGACGCCGCCGAGGATCCCGCCATGCTGCGCCACGAGATCGGCCAGACGCGGGGCATAGTCCGTGCCCCACGCGTCCAGCGGCACCAGCGCCACCGCCTGCAGCGCAACGCGCTCTTTCCATGCCGCCCGGATCTCGGCAAAGGCGCCCCATGTGGTCTCGCCCTGTCCGTCGTGGCTGTCGAGATGGGTGCGGATCGCCGCGACCCCATGCGCCTCGGCGCACGACAGGCCAAAGTCCATGCGCCGGATCAGATCGTCATGGCGCCAGTGGGCGATGCGATCCTGCGTGGTGGCCTCGCGCGCACCGGCGTGGATGCCCCCCGAGTCCGGCGCACGGCCCAGCACATGGCCCTTGTCGAGATGCGTGTGGGCGTCGACGAGCATCGGCCAGACGTGCCGCCCGCCGAGGTCCACCACCCGCGCGCTGGCCTCAAGCCCACCGCGGGCGGTGATGGCGGCGATCCGGCCGCCCTGGATCAGCATGTCGATCGAGGCCGCGCCGTCGGGATCAATGGGGGCGTCCGAGGGGGCTCCGCCGGCGAGCAGGGCTTCGGGGCAGCGCAGGTTGCGCAGCAGCATGTCGCCGCCTTGGGTCAGCGCCTCGGTCAGAGGGCGATGATTGGTCTTGGTCATCTTGGGGGTTCCGTATGTCTGGGGCGGCTCAGGCGTCGGCCTTGCCGAAATGGTCGCGGATCGCCTGCATGAAGCCATCGGCCGCGGGCGACAGCGCGCCGCGGCTGCGGTGCACGAGGCTGAGCCTTTGGCGTCCGGCGGCGGCCAGAAGCGGCAGGAAGGCGAGATCGCCGTCGCGCAGTTCCTGATCCACGTCGACGCGGTTGAGGAAGGTGACATTGGGCGGCTGGCGCACCAGCCGCTTCATCATCTCGGTCGAATTGGTCTCCACCGCCGCGCGCAGTTCGGCGGTGGCGGGGGTGAGGTTTTCGATCAGCGGGCGCAGCGAGAGCCGGTGCGAAGCGAGGATCAGCGGGTAGATCAGGCAATCAGCGACCCGCACGTTGGGCTTGGCGGTGAGCGGATGGCCGGGGGCGACCACCGCGCCAAGCCGATGCTGGAACACCGCCGTCAGCTGCATCCGGTTGTCTTCCGGCAGGTTGTAGCCCAGCCCGATCTCGGCCTCGCCCGAGGCCACCATGTCCATCAGGCCGGAGCGGTCGCAGACCGTCACGTTCAGGTCGACCCTCGGATGGCGTTCGCGGTATTCCGCCACCACATCGGCCAGCCGCCCTGCGGCAAGCGTGGCCATTGTCGCCACCGTCACCGTGCCATGGCTCTGCCCCTTCAGCGCGTGGATCCGCGCCTGCAGGCGATCGTGGCCCTTCAACGTCTCGCGGATGTGGGCGATTAGCAACTCGCCCGGTGCGGTCAGCTTGAGCCCACGCGGCAGCCGCTCAAAGATCTGCACGCCGAAATCGGCCTCGACCTCGAGCACCTGCCGGTTCACCGCAGAGGCGGCGACATTGAGCTCGCGCGCTGCCTTGCGGATAGAGCCCTGACGGGCGACCTCGTCGATGTAGCGCAATGCGCGGCCGTGCAGCATGGACCTTCCAAAGCTGGGTCTCGCAGGGATCGAGGCCCTGCCTTTTGTCGTGATGGTGTCACCCGGAAGGCCCATGCTCAACGCCTTACTTCTTGGTCGCTTTAGCAGCGGCGAAGTTGGCGTTGATGCGCATGGTCAGATAGTCGCCTGCGGTGATCGGCTCGTATTTGCCCAGCGGCCCCTGCATGACCGCGTCGCGGTTGGCCTGACAGAAGAACGGCAGAGACAGGCGGCGGCCCTTGTATTCGCCCTCGGTGGGCATGCGCACGCGGTGCAGGGTCGACTGCAGCTGATCGTCAGACCAGCGCATCAGCATGTCGCCGATATTGCAGGTGATGTAGCCGCGGCGCGGCGGCACGTCGGTCCATGCGTTGGTGCCTGCGTCCTTGCCGGGGCAGACCTGCAGCCCGCCTTCGCCCTCTTTCTGGTGCAGGATGGTGAGGCAGTCGAAATCGCTGTGCGCGCCGGCACGCCACGCCTTGAAGTCCTCGGGCTTGGCATCTTCCATCGACATGTAATGAATGAGGCGCAGGGTCGACTGGTACTGGTCGGACTCGGGGTCATGGGCGTCGGTGAAGAAATCCTCGGGAAAGCCCATCTTCAGCGCGAAGCAAGACAGGATCCGCATGCCCAGTTCCCAGTTCTGACGCTCGAACTTCAGCGCGCGCTCCTTGAACTTCGGGAGTTCCTCTTCGGTCGGCCACTTGCCGTCCATCAGCGGGCGGGTGACCTGATAGCTTTCCTTGTTGTCCGGCGTACCGGTGGAGGGGCGCACCTGCGCCTTGAATTCCCAGCCGGCGTTGGTGCCCTTGGGCATCGGGTATTGGGCCTTCACCTCGGTGGGCAGTTCGAAGAACTCCCACGCGGTATCGAAGGCGGCGTCGATGTCTTCCTCGGGGATGCCGTGGTTGTAGACTTGGAAGAAGCCGATGCCGGTCGAGGCCTCCCAGAGCGCGTCGGCGATCTCGTGCTTGCGGGTCTCGAAGTCCGACAGGTCGATGGCGGGCACGTCACGCTCGATGGTGCTGCCCATGCCGCCGATGGTGGTTTCCTTGTTCAGTTCGGCAAGGTCGTAGTTGGTGCTCATTGCGGTCTCCAAAGTAGGGCGCCGGAGGGTCCGGCAGGGTGGGGAGCAATGTCCGGGCCGGGGCCTGACTGCTTCTACTCCGGGGGATGCACCGGGCGGCTCGGCACCCGGCACGGATAGGGTTAGCGCTTGCGCGGCAGGCTCCATGGGAACAGCAGCTTCTGCGCCCAGTTCACCGCCTGAAACAGTGCCAGCGACATGGCGGCCAGGACGAAGAGCCCGGCCCAGGCCTGCGGCAGCTTGAACATCGAGGTCGAGAACTGGATGAAATAGCCGACGCCCGCGTCCGAGGCGCAGAACTCGGCCACCACTGCGCCGATCACCGCCAGCGTCACCGAGATCTTCAGCGCCGAGAAGATGTAGGGCACGGCGAAGGGCAGACGGATCTGGGTGATCTCGCGGAACGCCGGGGCGCGCAGGCTGCGCGACAGCTCGATGAGTTCCGGCGGCGTCGCGGCAAGGCCGGTGGCGGTAGAGACCACCAGCGGGAAAAAGCAGATCAGCGTGGTGATGACGATGCGCGGCGCGTCGCCGGCGCCCAGCACCACAATGATGATCGGCGCGATGGCCACCACCGGCGTCGACTGTACGATCACCAGCAGCGGGTAGAGCGTGCGGTTGAGCGCGGGTGAGCGCACCAAGGCGATGGCCAGCGGTACGGCGATGGCAATGGCCAGCGCGAAGCCAAGAAGCGCCACGCGGAGGGTTGCCCAGAGATGGCTGACCCAGCGGTCTGCTCCGATGCTGGGGAAGGTCGAGAAGATCGCGCTTGGCGCGGGCAGCAGGTAGCTTGGAATGTTTAGCGTGCGCGCGGCAAGCTCCCAAAGCGCCACTGTGCCGAGGATGGTGAGGATCGCGGCAACACCCGGCGCGGCGAGGAGGCGGCGCAGGTCGGGGCGTTTGCGCTCGGGCTTGGTGTAATCTGGCATGGAGAGGGTCATCAGGCGGCGTCCCTTTGCAGCAGCAGGTCCCGCAGGTGGGCGGCAAGCTCGGTCACGGCGGGGTCCTTGATCGTCTCGCGCCCGCGCGGGCGGGCGACGGGCACCGGCAGTTCGGTCAGCACCGAGCCGGGGCGGCCGGTCATCACCAGCACGCGGTCGGCGAGCAGCGCCGCTTCGCTGACGGAATGGGTGATGAAGACCACGGTTTTTGGCCGCTCGCCGAAGATGCGCAGCAGATCGAAGCCCATCTCCTCGCGGGTCAGCGCGTCGAGCGCCGAGAAAGGCTCGTCCATCAGCAGGATATCGGGGTCCATGTGCAGCGCGCGGGCGATGCCGACGCGCTGCTGCATGCCGCCCGACAGCTCGTCGGGCAGGCGCTTGCCAAACCCCTCGAGCCCGACCATGCGCAGAAGCTCCTGCGCGCGGTCGCGGTCGTGGCTGCCCACCCGCCCGCGCTTATGGCGGACGGGAAACGTGACGTTATCCTCGATATTGGCCCAAGGCAGCAGCGTCGGCTTTTGGAAGACGATGCCGATGTCCTCACGCGCGCCGGAGACCCGCCGCCCGAACACTTCGACGGTCCCGGAGGTCGGTTCGAGCAGCCCGGCGATCATGCGCAGCAAGGTGGACTTGCCGCAGCCCGAGGGGCCGAGCACGGCAAGAAACTCGTGCCTGGCAACCTCGAAACTGACGTTGCGCAGGGCCTCCACCCGGCCCGAGCCGGTCTCAAAGACCTGACCCAGCCGGTCGAAGCGAATGGCGGCGGGGGTCTGCATCAGCCTTCCCCGCCGGACTGGAAGCTGCGGGTGACGAAGTCTTCGGCGCTGTGCGCGCTCTCGTCGAGCCCCTGCGCCGCGGCGACGCGGGTCCATGTGGCGGCAAGGCGGCCCGGCTCGAAAACCCCGAGGCCGTCTTCTTCGGTGACATCGTTGAACACCAGTCCCAGCATGTCGTTCAGCGAACCCAGCACGTCGCCATGCTCCAGTTCGGGCACCATGTTGACTACCGACTGCGCGGCCTCTTCGGGGTTGGTCTGGCAGAACTCGATGGACTTCTTGAAGGCGGCGACGAAGCGCGCGGCCACGTCGGGACGCTCCGCGAGGAAGGCGTCATTGGCATTCAGCGACGCCGAATACAGTTCGAGCCCGGCGGCAGACCACGGCAGTGCGATGATTTCTTTGCCCGCGTCTTTGCCCTGTCCGGTGTAGCGCGACAGGTCGGTCATCCACGCCACGATGCCGTCGACCTGACCGGTCATCAGCATCGGCCCAAGCGCGCCCGCGTCGGCCTTTGTCAGTTCGAGGTCGTCCGCCGACAGGCCGACGTCCGCCAGCACCAGCGGCAGATAGACGTTGGACGAGGTGAAGGGCGAGGTGGCGATCTTCTTGCCCTTCACGTCCGCCACGCTGTCAAAGCCGCTGTCCTTGACGGTGTAGAAGGCGTGCGGGCCCTTGTTGAACACCGACAGCACCGAGGTGACGCCGACGCCTTCCTGCGCCTTGGCGGCCATCAGCGCGCCGATGTCGGCCATGCCGATGTCGGACGATCCAGCGGCGAGGCGCGAGATCGCATCCGACGAGCCGCGCCCCGAGGCGATGGTCACGTCGAGCCCGGCGTCGGCGCAGAACCCCTGATCGATACAGACATAGATCGGTGCCTTGTCGCCGCCGGGCAGCCAGTCGAGCTGGTAGGTGACCGGATCGGCGGCCAGAGCGGTGGTGGCGGTCAGCGCGAACCCCAGTGCCGTGAGGGTGGTGGACTTGCAGTTCATGAGGGGCCTCTCCCTAGTGTGCGATTTTGTTGGACAGTTGGAGTCGGTCGACCTCGGCCCGGCGGATGCCGTCTGAGAGCATCCGGTCGCGGGCACAGCGGCGGCGTTCCGGATCTGCGCACGTCAGGCAGGCCCGGCACGGATGCGCCGCAGGGTCGACTTTCTGGGTTTTATTATTCAGAAGCAGGTGCTTGTCGGACATGATTGGTCTCGTCAGAGTCGGAACTACTGGCGAGCAATGTCCAGGATCGGATCCAGACCGCTTCTACTCGTGCCCTCATTTATGGAACGGTGAAACAGCGGGGAGCAACGGAAAACCAAGAGTTTTCAAGGTGCCTTCTTCTTGTGCAGACATGACGGGTCACTGGCTGGAACGCTCTGGGAGAGCCTTTGATGCGGGAGAAATGCAGCAAATTTCATGGGTAAAAGCCGCGCAGCAGCGGCTGGCGTGATGTCGCAATGATGCAAATTTAACCGTACGCATTTTCAGTACAGTCATCTCTCCAAATTCTTACATCGTGACGCGGCTTTTCCGGGTTCCGTGCGGTTCGGAGGGGCGGCTTGTGCGTCGCAGGTGCTACCCTCTGCCCTGCGAGGTGGGTATGGGAGAGGCGAGATTCCCGTCGCCGCCCGGCGCTTCCAAGGACACCAGATGGCCGCACCTGACACCGATCCGCAAAAAGACGGCGCGCGCCATGCGCCGCATCCGGTCGAGATCGCCGCCGCGCTTTGCGCGGGCAGCCTGCTCACGCTCATGCTGCTCAGCAATGGCATGATGGCGGCGCATACGACGCCGGTGTTTGCCTCGCTCACCGCGCATGGGGTCGGCTCGGTCGTGGCGGCGCTGCTTCTGGGGCTGTTCTGGCTGCGCCGACCTGCCGCACGCCGCGGACAGCCGCGGCGGAGGGCGCCGCTCTGGGCCTATCTTGGGGGCGTGTCGGGGGCGCTGACGGTGATCTTGTCGACGGTGGTGGTGAACTCGTCGCTGGCGCTGACCGGCACGCTGGCGCTGGGGCTGGCAGGGCAGGTGGTGCTGGCGCTGCTCTTCGATGTTACCGGGGCCTTGGGGATGGAGCGACGGGTGCCGCGCCGCAACGACCTGCTGGCGCTGGCGGCAATCATCGCCGGCACGCTGCTGATCATCTTTGCGCGGGGGGCTGGGCAATGATCTGGCTGATCGGTCTCGGGGTGGCGTCGGGCATGCTCGTCACCCTGTCGCGGCAACTCAACGGGCGGCTGGCGCTGACCACATCGGCGATGCAGTCCTCCTTCTGGAACCACCTTGTTGGCTTTGTCGTTCTGGTGCCCTGCGCCCTGATCGCCGGGAGCCTGTGGCCCGAGGCCGCCACAACCGCGCCGCTCTTTGCCTGGGCGGGCGGGGCGATCGGCGTGATCTTTGTCGCCAGCGGCAGCTGGCTGATCCCGCGCCTCGGCGCGGCGCTCACGGGCGGGCTGCTGGTGGCCGGGCAAATGCTGTCGAGCGTGTCGCTGGACCTGGCGGGCGGCGCGGGCGGGGTGCTTTGGATGCAACTTGCCGGCGTGGCGCTGATCTTGCTGGGGGTGTGGCTGAGCCGCCGCCGATGAGCGCCGCCGCGCTACCGCTTCTGAGCGTGGATTTCCGCTTCGGTGCGCGACCAGTTCTCGATCATCCGCCGCCCCGACCGATAGGTGTGCTCTGTCTGAATGCGATGGGCACGCTCTGGCTGGCGGTTCAGCACGGCGTCGAACAGTTCGAGGTGCTCGTCCTGTGATTGCCGCAGCAGATCTGCGTCGAACCAGCGCCAACGGATCAGGTCGAACAGCGGCACTTCGTTGGTCTTGCGGATCATCTCGGCGAGGAAAGGGTTTTGCGCCGTTTCGCGCACCAACTCATGGAGGCGGCGGTTGAGCGGCAGGAAGGTCTCGCGGATCTCGTCGTCCCAGCGGGCGGTCCGCACCAGACGCGCGGTCCCGTCGAGCAACTCGCGCATCTCGGCCTCGCCTGCGGGGGTGAAGCCCTCTTCGGCTGCCAGCCGCGCCGCAAGCCCCTCAAGCTCGGTGCGCACCCGAAAGATGCGCGAGATGTCCTGCACGGTGAAGCGGCGCACCGTGTACCCGGCGTTCGGGGTGTAATCGAGCAGCCCTTCGGCGGCGAGCGCCGCCAGAGCATTGCGCACCGGGGTGCGAGAGACCCCGAACCGCTCGGCGATCTCAACCTCGTTCATCCGGCTGCCACCGGGAAAACGCCCGCTGGCGATCCCCTCCCGGATGTGCCGCACCACTTGCTGCCCGCGTGTCGACATTGCCTGTCCCAATCCCCGATACCGTATGCCGCGATCCTGACCGGAACAGGCCCCTTTGTCACCGCGCCTCGCATAATTGTATCCAACCTGCCTTGCGAGTCCAAAATTCCGGGCGTACGACTTGCGTAAACTGATATTTTTGAAGCGATGATTGGGATGCTCATGCCGGTAAGGCGCAGGGTTGTATGCAATGTGGCCGCGGATCGTGTTCTTGGCCAAGGGTGCCCAGACACTGTCGCTTGCGCGGAGACTGGTCCTTGAGCGCCTTTGTCACGCTGACCGAAGGGCTGCGCGGGCGGATCGCCGGTCTGCCGGGAAACCTGCAGGGCGCGGTCTGGGTGGCGATGGCAGGACTGGTGATGACGATCATGACCGCGCTGATCAAAACCGTGGGTGAGGCGATCCCGGTGGTGCAGGTGCTGTTCATCCGGCAATTGGTGATGACCGCCGCGATGAGCCCGCGCATCCTGCGCGATCCGCGCGGCGCCTTCCAAACCGACGCGCCGAAACTGCACACCGCGCGGGTGGGGCTCTCGGCGCTGGCGATGGTCGCCGGGTTCACCGCGATGGTGCATCTGCCGCTTGCCGATGCGGTGTCGATCAGCTTCTCGCGCTCGTTCTTCGTGGCGATCTTCGCCATACTCATTCTGCACGAAACCGTCTGGGCGCACCGCTGGGTTTCCATCGTCGCGGGCTTTGCCGGTGTGGTGGTGATCACCGATCCCCGCGGCGGGCAGATCGACCACTACACGCTGCTGGCGCTGCTGTCGGCGGGATCGGTGGCGCTGGTCATGGTGATCGTGCGCAAGCTCGCGCAACGCGAGAAACTGGGTACGGTGATCACCTATCAGGCGGTGGGCGTGGGCGCGCTTCTGGCGGTGCCCGCCGCGCTGTCGTGGGTGCCGCCAAGCCCGGCACAATGGGCCCTGCTGCTGTGCATCGGCCTGCTCTCGACGCTGGGGCAGAGCCTGAATTTTCTTGCCTTCCGAGTCGGCGAGGCAACGGCGCTTGCCCCGTTCGATTACCTGCGGCTGGTCTACGCGGCGCTGATCGGCGCGATCTTCTTCCTTGAAGCGCCGACGCTGACCACGCTGGCCGGAGCGGGGCTGATCGTGCTCGGCTCGTTCTGGGGGCTGTGGTGGGAGCGTCGGCCGCGCCATGCCTGAAGCAGATTGGAGAGCCGCCGACGCGGCAGCCCGGCAGGACCTGTCGGCCTTCGAGGAGACAGGCCCGGGGGCCGTCGTCCTTGCAATTGAAAAAGGCACGATCCGCTTGTCGGTCGCGCGCGGGCGCGCGGCGCCGGGCGGTGCCCCGCTGGATACGCGCAGCGTGTTTCGCTGGGCCTCGGTAACGAAGCACGTCTTTGCGGCCTGCCTGCTGGAAAGTGGCGCGCTTCCGCTGAAGATGCCGCTGGGCGAGGCGTTGCCAGAGCTGGCCCCTGAACCGGCCAAGGTCACCGTCGCACAGGCGCTCGCCATGCAGGGCGGGCTGCCGGACACGCGCGAGTGCCTGACGCTGCTGGGCCTTGGCGCGCACGACCGGACCGAGGCGGCGGCGCTTCTGGCTTGGTCGGCTGGGATCGACCGGCTCAATGCCCCGCCCGGCACCGAGATGGTCTATTCCAACGGCGGCTATCGTCTGCTCGAAGCGGCGCTGGCGCGGCGCGGTGTGGTGTTCGCCGAGGCGGTGGCGGCACATGCGGCGCGGCTGGGGACCGGGATGCGCGCGTCGGAGCATTGGACCGATCCCGTGCCGGGACTGGTGCCGGGCCACGTGCCGCGGCCGGGCGGCTGGGATACGGGCTATCAGGGCATGCATCTGTCGGCAGCGGGCTCGCTTTCGGGCTCAGCCGAAGACCTTGCAAACTGGCTCGCCGACCTGATGCCACGCCCCGAGTTCGCGCGCATCGCCGCGGCGCTGCCGATGACCTCCGGTGCCGCTACAGGTTACGGGCTCGGTCTGCGGCTGCAAAGGATTGGCACGGCTCTGGTGCCGGATCACGGCGGGGCGCTGGCCGGGTACCGCGCGGGCTTTCTATGCTGCGCCAAGACGCAGCGGGCGCTGGTGGTGCTGAGCAATCGCGACGACGCCGATGCCACCGGCATCGCGGCGCGGGTCTGGGCGCGGCTCCACGGCGAGACCTATGCGCCTGTCCCGGCGGGGACTTGGGCCAAGCCCGGCCTCTATGTGGCGGCGGAGGGAGACCTCTGGGCGGAGGTGACCAAGGGCGGGATCAGTGTGCGCGATGCGCCGGAGGCGCTTTTTGAGGGCGGCGATGGCTGGGTCTTCTCGGCGTCGCCGCAGGCGCAGATGCGGCTGCGGTGCGACGCGGGCGAGCTGCATGGCGAGATGTTCCACCGCCCGGTGCGCCTGCACCCGGCGCGCAACGACGGCGCCGATCCTGGGTTGGACGGGCACTGGGCCTGCGATGGCGCGCTGCTGGAGATCGCCGGGCGCCGTCTGCGCTGGGGCACCGGCCCGCGCGCACAGACCGTTTCGCTGACGCCGCTGGGGGGCGGGCGCTGGCTGTTTCCGGCCATGGGGCGCCGCGTCTGCCTGCGCCGTAGCGCCCCCGACGTCATCTCCTTGTCGCTCGCGCGGGCGCGCGGGATCGAGTATCGCAGGCTCTGAGCCGCAGACATCGCAAGAACCACAGGACCCCATTCATGACCCAAGACGTCGCCCGGATCATCGCCTCGGACCATTTCAAGCGTGCGCAGGAGGATCTGCGCCTCGGCCATGACCGCTTTGTCGAGGAGATCATCGAGTTGACCGAGATCCCCGCGCCGCCCTTCAAGGAAGACCGCCGCGCCGAGGCCTATGCGGCGAAGTTCCGCGATCTGGGGCTCGAGGACGTGGAACGCGACGAGATCGGCAATGTGCTGGGCATCCGGCGCGGCCGCGGCAATGGGCAGATGATCGTGGTGGCGGCGCATCTCGATACGGTGTTCCCCGAAGGCACCGACGTGACCGTGCGCCGCGAGGGCACCAAGCTCTTTGCGCCGGGGGTCGGCGACGACACGCGCGGGCTGGCGGTGCTGCTGGCGTTCATCCGTGCGCTGGACGCGGCGGGGATTGAGACCGAGCAGGACCTGCTTTTCGTCGGCGACGTCGGCGAAGAGGGCAAAGGCGACCTGCGCGGCGTTCGTCATCTGTTTGAAGCCGGGCGCTACCGCGAAAAAATCGCCGGTTTCTTTACTATCGATGGGCTGGAACTGGATCAGTTCATCACCGGCGCGGTGGGCTCGCTGCGCTATCGGGTGAGTTTCCGCGGGCCGGGCGGGCACTCGCTGAACGCCTTCGGCACGGTAAATCCCTCTTATGCGCTTGGCGCGCTGATGACCGGCATGGCGCGGCTCGAGGTTCCGGCCGAGCCGCGCACCACCTACTGCGCCTCGGTGATCGGCGGCGGCAGTTCGATCAACGCCATCCCCGAGGAGGTCTGGCTCGAGGTCGATCTGCGCTCGGTGGACGCGGACGAACTGGCCAAGCTTGACAGGAACTTTCATGCGCTGGTCGAGGCGGCGGTGGCCGAAGAGAACGCCCGCGGCGACACAAGCCACGGCGCGATCTCTGCCGACCTGACCCGCATCGGCAATCGCCCGGCGGGCCGCACGTCGCAGGACAGCGCTATCGTGCGTTCGGCGCTGGCCGCGCTGCCGGCCTTCGGATTCACGCCCAGCACCGGCGCCAGCTCGACCGACGCCAATATCCCCATGAGTCTTGGCGTGCCGGCGATCTGCCTCGGTTCGGGCGGTACCGGCGGGCGGGCGCATTCGTTGGAGGAATGGATCGACGTCGCCCCCGAGCTTTCGCTGCGCGGGCTCTATGCGGGGCTTGCGACCATCCTCGGCACGGCCGGCATGGCCGAGGCGGACTGAGCGGCTCAATTAAGCGGTTCTTTGGCGGATCGGCGTCTCTTTGCACCGGTGCCAAATCCCTGCGGATGGGGCATGGCGGTGCCGTGAAGCCGCTGCTATACCGGCGGTCCGTCAACCTGTTAGTCCTCCGCTCTTGCTCCGCCCATGAACGCCTGCACCGATCAGTTCGAGGTCTTCCCGTCGCGCCTGCGCCTGCTGCGCGTCGCGCCGAACCGGACGACGCGGTATTTCTACCGTCTGCACGTCGAGCGCGACCTCTTCGGCGGGGCCTGTCTTGTGCAGGAATGGGGCCGCGTGGGCACGCGGGGGCGCAGCCGGGCCGAGCGCTACCCCGACGAGGGCCACGCGGTCACTGCGCTGATGCAGGTCGCCGCCACGCTCAAGCAGCGCGGCTACGGGCCGGACTTCTCGCGTTGAGCGCATCGCTGTCATGCAGACAACTTGCCGCCTGACCAGCGGGACGCGTTCGACGCGTCTTGCGCGGCAATGCGCGCAGGTCACCACGGCAGGGCTTGAGGACCCAGACTGAAGGGGGCTTCCTCGCGATCGGCGACCCCTCCGGCGCCTATTTGCGCAAAACGTCGCGACGTGTCGCTTGCTCTTGTGCCGCTCTGGGCCGATACCCGCCCTGCGAGCGCGCGCTGCGCGGCCAGCCAGACCGAGACCGACAGGAGCCGAGACGTGACAGACAGCACCCTTGCCCCAGCCCCGACCGCCGCGTGGATGGGCGAGACCAATGAGGTCACCCGAACCTTTCTCGGCGCGGCGGGCATTCCGGGGATGGTTAACCTCGGCGGCGGGCTGCCCGATCCGGCGACCTTTCCGGCGGACGAACTGGCCAAACTGGCGCGCGCCGCCGTGGCCGACCATCCTGCGGAAAGCCTTGGCTATGCGCCAATCGAAGGCCTGCCCGATCTGCGCGCCGCGGTGGCGCAGCGCTATTCCAAGGGCGCCCTGCAACTGGGGCCGGAGAATGTGCTGATCACCACCGGCGGCATGCAGGCGCTTGATCTGGTCGGCAAGCTCTATGCCGACAAGGGCGACGTGATCGCCGCACAGTCGCCCACATATCTTGGCGCGCTGGATGCGTGGCGCCCGCGCTACCCGCGCTACCGCCCCATGCAGCACGAAACACTGGGCAGCGGCGCCGGGGCCGCGCTCGACGGTGCGTGCTTTGCCTATACGGTGCCGAATTTTTCCAATCCTACGGGCGCATTGGTCGACACCGAGGCCCGCAAGGCGCTGGTCGCCGCCGCCCGCGCCAGTGGCACGCCGCTGGTCGAGGATGATCCCTATGGCGCGCTCTACTATGACGGCCCGCCGCTGCCGCGGATGATCGAGCTTGATGCCGAGGCGCATCCCGCCGCGCGCTACGACGGCCCGGTGATCTATCTTGGCACCGTGTCCAAGGAACTCGCACCGGGGCTGCGCGTCGGCTGGGTGATCGCCGCGCCCGAGGTTATCGAGAAGCTGACGGTGGTCAAGCAGGGCTCCGATCTGGCCACCAGCAGCCTGTGCCAGCGCATGGTGTGCAGCGCGCTGGAAGGTGGGCTGATGGAGCGCGTGCGCGCAGCGACGCTCGATACGTATCGCCCGCGCCGGGATGTCTTGTGTGCTGCGCTCGAAGAGCATCTGGGAGCGCATTTCAGCTTCACCCGTCCGGTGGGCGGAATGTTCGTCTGGATCACCGCGCGCGATGCCACGCTGGACACCGATGCGCTGATGCGGGTCGGGCTGGAGCATGGGGTGTGCATCTCGCCCAGCTCGGTCTTCGACCCCGAGGGGCAGGACCGCCGCAGCGCGCGACTCAATTTCACCGTCAATCCCGCCGATAAGCTGGACGAGGGCGTGCGGCGCCTCGCCGGCGCGGTTGCCGCGCTGCGCTGACGCGCCGCAGCCTGTTTGGTTCAAGCCGCCCGGTGCATGCGCCGGGCGTTTTCTTTTGAGGTTGGGGCGTGCGCAGCCCTCTCGGTCTTGCCGCTGCATCATTCGGCTGCCGCACGGCGCAAAGCGCCTGCCAGACCCTCGCGTTCCGGTGTCAGAGGCGCGAGGGGCGCCGCGTTCGACGACGTGCTTGAGAGCGGGCCTGACAAAGAGCAGGACGGCGGCCCGAAGCTACGCAAAGATCGATTTGTGAGCAGACCTTCTTTCTCCCGTGCCGCGCGCCGCCGCTGCCACCTGCACCGCGGCCAACTGAGGCGAAATTGCCAATCCGACCAAGCCGCCGTGCCCCGGCAGCAGCCAGACACAAGAGGATTTGGCATGCCCCCAGATAGCGAATTCACCCCGAGCCGCGAGGGTGCCGACACCTCGCCGGCGTCCCGCAGACCGGTCGGGCCGGCCACCACCACAGTCCGCCTTACTGTGAACGGCGCGGCGCATGAACTGACTGTCGACAACCGCACCACGCTGCTGGATGCGCTGCGCGAGAACCAGCAACTGACCGGCACCAAAAAGGGCTGTGACCACGGCCAATGCGGCGCCTGCACCTGCAGCGTAAACGGTGAGCGCATCAACGCGTGCCTGTCGCTGGTGATCATGCACGACGGCGACGCGGTGCAGACCATCGAGGGCGTCGGCGAACCCGGCGCGCTGGACCCGATGCAGGCCGCCTTTGCCGAACATGGCGGGTTTCAGTGCGGCTATTGCACGCCGGGGCAGATCTGCTCGGCCAAAGCGGTGTTCGAGGAGATTGCCGCAGGCGTGCCAAGCCATGTCACCGATGATCTCGCAGTGCGCATCGAGGCGACCGACGACGAAATCCGTGAGCGCATGTCGGGCAACATCTGCCGCTGCGGCGCCTATGCGAACATGCTCGCCGCGATCAAGCAGGTGTCTGAGCAGCATGCCGAAGGAGACCACCCATGAAGCAATTCTCCTACGAACGCGCCGCCGATCCCGCGCAGCCGCAGCGCGCGCCGCCGAGGTGTAGGGCGCCAAGTTCATTGCCGGCGGCACCAACCTGCTCGACCTGATGAAGCTTGAGATCGAAGCGCCGGTGCATCTGATCGATGTCAACGGTCTGGACCTCGAACCAGATGATCGAGTGGGACCGCCAGTCGCTCGCCACAACGCTGGAAATGGCGTTCGGAGGCACCCGCGACGAACATATGGTGTCGACGTTTGCGGCGCGTTTCGTCGAATTGGGCGTGCATGTGGGCACCGGCGTTGGTGCTGCGATGATGGAGGATAGTGCCGCGCTGGCCTCGTGCCGGCGCGGCAGCGTCGCATTCATCTCAGGGGTAGAACAGGCACCACGCGCTGTAGATCCAGCCATGGAACCGCGCCTCATTGCCATTGAGCACGCCATCTTCGACATAGCACCAATTGCCCTCGCACTTGCGGACAAAGGCCGCGTCCTCGTTGTGCAGGCTGCCGATCTGAGGATGGCCTGTGCCCGGTCCGGTGCGCAGCGCGAGAAAGTTGTCGCCGTTGGGATCGAGGCCCTGAACCAGACAACCGGTATCGCTGATGTAAGGCCCCGGTGGGACTAAAACGCCCTGAGCATGGGCCGCGCCAGCCATACAAAGGCCACCGCAGAGACCCGCGGCAGCGACCATAACTTTCCTCATGAAGTGACCTCATCGAAATGTCGGGCGCGGAAATCTCGGTGCGCCCGCGCAGCCTAGCACGTCGGCGGGTCAAATGTCGGACGACATTATGGGGGCACGGCTGTGTCGGCAGGCTTTCGCGCGGGCAGCGGGGCTATCCCGCGCGCCTGACCGCTTGCCGGTGCTGCTTGAACAGCGACGACTGGCGGTAGCGGGTCTTGCCGGTCACTTCGGCACCAAGCCAGCACGGACGCTCGAACTCGGTCTCTTCGGAGGCCAGTTCCACCTCTGCCACCACCAGCCCCTCGTGCACGCCGTGATATTCATCGACCGTCCAGACATGCGTGCCTTCGGGAATGAAGTGGCGGGTCTTGCGCAGCACCTCGCCGTCGCAATGCTGTTCAAGCAAGGTCAGCCCGTCGCTGGGCGGGATTTCATATTCGAACTCGTCGCGCGTGAGGCCGGATTTCGGACCCTTGACGCTGAGCGTCGCGCGGTCGTCGTAGAACCGCACCCGCACTTTGCGCCCATCCTTGAAAGCCAGAAGCCCGTCGCGGATCTCGATCCGATGGGTCGCGGCAGTGCGCCAGTCAGCGGAGGCGACGAGAAACTTACGCTCGATTTCCTTGGCCATGGCGGATCCGCAGTGTCAGCTTCAGTGATGGCGAGTCGAGGGTAGCTTTTCAGTCCCGCCAGTGTTTGGCAAGGCTCGGATCGTTTCAGCGGCTTGGCCGGCGGGCGGGTGCTCCGGTGAAAGCATGCGCGGCATCGACGCAGGTTTAAGCGGCGGCCGTCTCCTTCTTTTGCACCACGTAGATGTGTTCGCAGGCCAGCACCACCTCGTCACGCTGGTTCAGCACCTGCACTGTTTCGAACAGCTTGCCGGATTGCGGGCGCTTCGGGTCATCCTCCTTGCGCGCGGCGGTGACGCGGGTGCGGATGGTGTCGCCGATGAACACCGGACGCACGAAACGCAGCCGATCGTAGCCGTAGGAAAAAGCCAGCGGGTTGATCTCGGTCGCCGTCAGCCCGACGCCGATGGCGAAGATCATCGTGCCATGGGCGATGCGCCCGCCGAACTCGGACTTGGCCATGAACTCGGCGTCCATGTGGTGCGGGAAGAAATCGCCCGTGTGTCCGGCATGAACGACGAAGTCGGTCTCGGTGATCGTGCGCCCGTAGGTTTCGCGGCTCTCGCCGATCTCGATCTCTTCAAGGTAGCGGGGGCGTTCCATCACGGGGTCTCCTGAATCGGGGACAGCGGTGCGGCAGAGGCGGCATAGCAGGCCTCGACCAGCGCCATGGTGCGCCAGCCGTCGGCGACGGGGGCGATCAACGCCTCCTCGCCCGCGGCGGCGCGCTGCAGGTTGTGCATGCGGGCGGTAAAGCTCTCGGTGAACCACGAGCCGGTGAGCGGGATCGCCTGCCAGCCGCCGCCGTCGTTGATTTCCAGCACGTCGGGCTCGCCCTTGGGGTAGTCGAGGTTCACGCCCAGCTTCATGTAGGCCGCGCCCTTGGTGCCCGCGACGCGCAGTTCGCAGGCCTGATGAGGGCGCCCGAAGTCCCAGTCATGGTTGACAGAGAGCAGGCAGCGCAGGTCGGGGCCATAGTCGAGGATGGCGGCGGTGCGGGTCTGCGCGACGGCGTGGCTCGGGTGGCCCAGCGTGCGCGCCGAGACGCCCTTGGGATCGCCGACGAGGTGGCGGATCAGGTCGAGGTAATGGATCGAGTGCATGGCGATCTCGATCCGGGGCAGCCCTTCGAGGAAGGTCCAGAGCCCCCACGGCGTGGCGAGCACGCCGTGCATTTCGATGTCGACGATCTGTCCCAGCAGGCCCGTTTCGATGGCATCCTTCAGCGCCACTGCCATGGGGGCAAAGCGCAACTGGAAATTCATCGCCGCGAGCAGCTCTCGGTCGCGGCAGATGGCCAGCACCTCACTGGCACCTTCGAGCGTGCTGCCCATCGGTTTCTGGATCAGGACTGGCGCGCCCTTGGGCAAGGTGGCGAGGATGCCCGCGTGCGCATCCGGCGGCGTGGCCAGATCGAACAGGGCGTTCGGAACGGCCCGCGCGTCGTCGGCAGATAGGGCTCGCGTGCCGTGTTCGGCGGCCAGCGCCTCGGCCTTGGCATGGTCGGGATCGGTGATGCCCGCCACCTCGTAGCCGCCTGCGGCCCAAGCAGGCAGGTGCGCGTCGCGCACGATCGAGCCTGCGCCAAAGATCACGATGGGGCGGCGCGCAGAGGGGGCGGGCCAGTTTTGTTTCAGCGTGTCCATATGTCCTCCTCAGTGGCGCAGGGTCAGGCCGGTTTCGGCGTCGAAGAGATGCGCCCGCGACAGGTCGAGGTGGAAAGGCAGCACTTCGCCGCGCGTCACGTTGCGCGGGTTGAGCATCCGCGCGGTCCAGCTGTGGCCGGCGAGTTCGGTGAACAGCAGCGTCTCATTGCCCAAGGGTTCGGACAGCATCACCGGCAGCTCGCGGCTGTCGACCGCATGGCCGCTTTCGCTGTGGATGCCGTGACCCTCGGGATAGATGTCGTCGGGGCGCAGGCCGAGCACCACGCGCCGCCCTTCGGCCACGTCGAAACCGGGCGGCAGGGGCAGGGTGGTGCCGTCGTCCATGCGCAGTGCGCCGCCTGTCACCACGGCTTCGGCCATGTTCATCGGCGGCGAGCCGATGAAGCTGGCGACAAAGCGCGAGGCGGGGCGGTTGAACACCTCGTCGGGGCTGCCGACCTGCTCGATCACCCCACCGCGCATGATCACGATGCGGTCGGCCAGCGTCATCGCCTCGATCTGGTCGTGGGTGACATAGACCACCGTGGATCCCAGCCGCGCGTGCAACTGCTTGATCTCGGTGCGCATCTGGCCGCGCAGCTTGGCGTCGAGGTTCGACAGCGGCTCGTCAAACAGGAACACGTCCGGGTCGCGCACGATGGCCCGGCCCATGGCGACGCGCTGGCGCTGCCCGCCGGAAAGCTGCGCCGGACGCCGCTCCAGCAGTGGCTCGATGTCGAGGATGCGCGCCGCTTCGTTCACAGCGGTGTCGATGGTGCTCGCGTCGCGCCCGGCGATCTTCAGCGAAAAGCCCATGTTCTCGGCCACGGTCATATGCGGGTAGAGCGCGTAGGACTGGAACACCATCGAGATATTGCGATCGCGCGGCGGCAGGTCGTTGACCACCCGTTCGCCGATGCGCAACTCGCCGCCCGAGATGTCCTCGAGCCCGGCGATCATCCGCAGCGTGGTGGACTTGCCGCAGCCCGAAGGGCCGACCAGCGCGACGAACTCGCCGTCGGCGACGTCGAGGTCGATGCCCTTCACCGCGTGGAAGGCACCGTATTTCTTGTCGAGAGTGGATAGGGTGAGCGTTGCCATGTCTTATCCCTTGATCGCGCCCGAGGTCAGGCCCGAGACGAGGTGCTTTTGCACCGCGTAAGTCAGAAGAAGCGCCGGAATGATCATCACCACGGCCAGCGCGCACATGCCGCGCCAGTCGATGGTGAACTCGGCGGTGTAATCCAGCAGGCCCACCGGAAGGGTCTTGCTGTCGGTGGAGCGGGTCAGCTGGCTGGCCAGCGCGAACTCGTTCCACGAGGTGAGGAAGGCGAAGATGCCGGCGCTGGCGATACCGGGGCGGGCGAGCGGGAACTCGACCTGCCAGAAGGCTTGCCAGCGGGTGCAGCCGTCGATCTGCGCCGCCTCGGCCAGATCGCGCGGGACCTGCCGGAAAAACCCGTCGATCAGCCAGATGGTGAACGGCACGTTGAGCGCCACATAGGCGATGATCATGCCAGCGTGGGTGTCGATCAGCCCGGTCTTGGCGTAGAGGAAGAACAGCGGCAGCGACAGTGCGATGCCGGGCACTGTGCGGGTCAACATCAGTCCCAGAAACCACGCCGACTTGCCCTTGAACCGATAGCGTGCGAAGGCGTAGCCGCCGGACATGCCGATCGCCAGCGAGATCACCGTCGAGGTAACAGCGATGATCACCGAGTTGCGGAAGTACTCGATCACCGGGATGCCGCCCTGTCCGACGCCCGAGAACATGTCGACATAGGCGTCAAACGACAGCTCGCGCGGGATCCAGACCGGCGGTTTGGCCATGATCTCGACCGTCGGGCGCAGCGAGTTGAGCACGATCCACAGGCCGGGCAGGCAGATGATCAGCATCGAGATGAAGAGCGCGATGTTCAGCGCCCAGGCCGAACTGCGTTTTCTCAGGCGTGCAGAGGCATTCGCGTCCATCACCAATCCCCCGCGACCTGCGCCCGAGCCTTGCCGAGCTGTGAGAAGAAATATGCCGTGAAGGCCACCGACAGCAGGATCGCCACATAGGCCATGGCGTTGGCCATCCCCATGCGCGCGTCGGAATAGGCGGTGCGGGCGATCAGCGTCCACAGCACCTCGGTCCGGCCCGCCGGGCCGCCGTCGGTCATGATTTTGATGATGTCATAGGCCCGCGCCACATCGAGACTGCGGATGGTCATTGCGATGAAGGCGAAGGGCATCAGGAACGGCCACGTCACATAGCGGAAGGTCTGCCACGGCGTGCAGCCGTCGACCCGCGCCGCCTCTTGCGGCTCGCGCGGCATGGCCATGAGCCCGGCGAGGATGAAGATCGCGAAGACGGCGGTCGAGGACCAGATCTCGGCCACGGTGATGGCGATGAAGGCCAGCGTGCCGTCGATCAGCCACGGGATCGCCTGATCGGTCAGCCCCAGCGACTGCAGCGCGTTGTTCACCAGACCGACGTTGTCGTTGAACATGAACTTGAACTGAAAGCCGACGAGGATCGGCGAGAACATCATCGGGAACATCAGGATGGTGCGCAGCACGCGCTGGCCGCGGGTCTGCCGGTCGACCAGCAGCGCGAGCCCCAGCCCGATCAGCATCTCGAGGTTCAGCGCCACGGTCAGCAGCAGCACGGTGCGTCCGAAGGCGATCCAGAAGTCGGCGTCGGTGAAGATGCGCTCGTAGTTGCGGAAGCCGACGAACGTATAAACCGAGTCCGGCCGGGTCAGGCGAAACGGCGTAAAGCTCGACCACAGCGACAGCGCCAGCGGCAGCACGACAACCGCGGCCAGCACAATCACCGCAGGCAGCAGCAGCACGATATGAGGGGGGAGGCGCGAGGCCTTCATCGTTGTCTCCTGTCAGGGGATGCGGGCCGCGCGCACGCGGCCCGTGGCAAGGAGTGGGCCGGGCGGCTCAGAGTTCGCCCGCGTCTTCGAGCACGTAGGTCGCCTCTTCGGCGGCGGTGTCGAGCGCCTCCTGCGGGCTCTTGTCGCCGAGGATGGCAGCCTGCAGTTCGGGGTAGAGCACGTTGGTGATCTCGATCCAGCTGGGCGTTTTCGGCACCGCAAAGGCGGTCTCGGCCCCGGTCTGGAACGCCTGCAGTACCTCGGTGCGATAGGCGTCACCCTCGGCCTCGGCGATCACGTGCTCCCAGACCGACTGGCGCGAGGGCAGGGGGCCGGCGGCGCTTTCCAGCTTCTGGCTGTCTTCATTGGTCAGGAACCACACCAGCGACGCGGCGGCCTCGGGCGTTTCGCAGTCCTGCGTCACCGAGAAGCCGTGGAAACCAGACCAGCCCGAACGGACGCCCGCCGAGCCCTTCGGTGGCGGCGCGACACCGACGTTGCCGGCGACCTTCGACGCCTCGGGGTCGTTGAAGAAGCCCGCCCAGCCCGGCCAGTCTAGGTTGAGCGCGACCGTGCCGGAGGCGAAGCCCTGACCCAGATCATCCCACAGGTAGTTCGGCACGCCCACCGGCACGGCCTTTGCCGAATAGAGATCGACGAACCAGTTCAGCGCCTCGACCCCGGCCTCGGAGTTGAACGCAGGCTCGCCATCGGCGTTGAGGAACTCGCCGCCGTTGGCCACGAGGATCTCGTAGAAGCGCCCGGCGATGGCCTCTTCCTTGCCCGCATATTGTGTGCCGTAGAAATTCGGCGCATCGGCAAAGAACTTCGCCTGATCGGCGACCTGATCCCATGTCTCGGGCACCGCCAGCGGGTAGCCGTATTCCTCTTCAAAGGCGGCGGCCTTGGCGTCATCCTCGTACAGGCTCTTTTGATAATAGAGCGCCGAGACGTCGAACTGCGCGCGCGGCAGCATCACCAGCTTGTCGTCCAGTGTGGCGGCTTCGATGTTGCCCGGCACGAAATCGGCCAGCGCGTCCTCGGGCAGATATTGCCGCAGATCGACGTAGATGCCGGGGTATTGCGGCGCGAAAGACGAATGGTTCGAGCCGACGCACCAGCCCAGCTGGCCAGTGGCGATGTCGGATTTGATTTCACGATCGAGCTCGAAGTGGTTCTTTTTCGAGATCACCTCTACCGTGGCGCCGGTGGCCGCTTCCCATTCCGCGATGCGCGCATAGAGCGGCTCGTATTGCTGGCCGCCGATCAGCTTGGCCTCGATGGTGACGCCCTCGAAACTGCCGGGCAGATCCTGCGCGCCGGCTGCACTGGCAAGCGCCAGCACCGCCGCGGACGCGGTGGTCAAATATTTCATGGTTCTCCTCCCTGAAAATCCGCGAGACAAAATCTGCTCACTTATGGATAATCTATTTATATGCAAATACCGCCCGTGCCCGCCTGTCAAGGTTTTCCGCTGGATTTGCAGAGGGTATTCTTATATGAATAGAGAAATTCACAGAGAGCAGAATGACCGACACCGCTGACCGTTACCGCGCCCCGGCCCTCGACAAAGGGCTCGATATTCTCGAACTGCTGGCGGGGATCGAAGGCGGGCTCACCCAGTCCGAGATCGCCAAGGCGCTTGGTCGTTCCCCCAACGAATTTTATCGCATGCTCGAACGGCTCGCCCGGCGCGGCTATGTCGCGCGGGTGGAGGGCGACCGCTATGCGCTGACGCTCAAGATGTTCGGCATGGCGCAGTTTCACGCGCCGACGCGGCGGCTGGCCTCGCTGGCGACGCCGCTGCTGCGCGATCTGTCGTTGCGCACCCGGCAGGCGAACCAGTTGGTCGTTTTCGACCGCGGCAGCGCGGTGGTCATCGCGCAACAAGAGGCGCCGGGCTATTGGGGCATCTCGATCCGCGTTGGCAGCCACATCAACCTGTTCGACACCGGCTCGGGCAATGTGCTGCTGGCCTTTGCCAGCCCCGAGCGGCGGCAGATGATGGTGGCCGAAAACCGCGACACCGGTGCCCCGGCGCGCGACATCCCGCCCGAGCTGGAGTCGCGGTTCGAACTGGTGCGCGAACGCGGCTACGAGGTGAAGCCCTCGGCGCAGACCGTTGGGGTGACCAACCTTTCCGCGCCGGTTCTGGCGCCGGGCGGCGAGGCGATCGCGGCGGTGACCATCCCCTATCTGCCGCTGGTCGACAGCGAAGGTGCCCCCAGCCCTGAAGAGGCGACCGAGGCGTTGCTGGAGACCACCGCCGCTTTGTCGCGCTTCGCCGGAAATGGCGCTGAGGGGGAGACATTCGCATCTGAATGATTCATTCTTGGGTGAATGCATCACTCAGGGAGGACTTCATGTCGGACGATGCGATCCTGGACACCCATCTGCATCTCGTGAATCGGGACCGGCTGAGCTACCCGTGGCTGTCTGAGGCCCCGGCGCTCAACCACGACTGGTCGATCGAGACCTATGCGCAGCAGGCGCGGCGCGTGGGCATCACCGGCGCGTTGCATATGGAGGTCGATGTCGCCGACGCCGAGATCGAGGCCGAGACGCGCTGGATTGAGGAGGTGGCTGCGTCAGGGGTCTTCCCGATCGAAGGGGTGATCGCTGCCTGTCGTCCCGAAGCCGACGATTTTCCCGCGTTTCTCGACCGCGCCAGCCAGCGGCCGCTGGTCGTCGGCTTCCGGCGCCCGCTGCATGTGGTGCCCGACGCGCTGTCGCAGACCGAACGCTTCCGCGACAACCTGCGCCGTCTGGCAGAGGCGGATCTGCCCTTCGATCTATGCGTGCTGGCGCGGCAACTGCCGCTGGCGATTGATCTGGTGGATGCCGCGCCCAACGTACGGTTCGTGCTCGATCATTGCGGCGTGCCAGACATCGCCGGTGGCGGCTGGGAGGCTTGGGCCGCCGCGATCTCGGACCTCGCGCAGCGTCCCAACGTCAGCGCCAAGATCTCCGGCGTGGTCGCCTACGGCGGCGAGGGGTGGACGCTGCCCGACCTGCGGCGCTGGGTGGAGCACACGGCAGAGGCCTTCGGGCCGGACCGGATGTGCTGGGGCGGCGACTGGCCGGTCTGCACGCTGGGCGGCGGGCTGCCGACATGGGTGGCGGCCAGCCGCGCGATCTTCGCCAGTTGGAGCGCGGACGAGCGCGCCGCGCTCTACAGGGCCAACGCGGCGCGCATCTGGACCCTCTGAGCGGGGCTCAGAAGGTGGCGGCGAAAAGCTGGTCGAGGTCGTCCATGGCGGCCTCGACCCCGCCATCCTTCAGCGCCGCGTTGAGCCGCTCCGACGCCGCCTGCTGAAACGGCATGTAGCCGTCGTGGCGCGGCCGCATCCACGCGGCATCCAGCGTCGCCAGCGTGCCCGAATAGAAGCTGCCCGCCTCCGCATCCACCTGCGGCGACGTCCAAGCGCGGCGGTGCCCGGCCTGTCCGCCGGCACGCGCCCAGAGGCCCGCCTGCGCCTCGGGTCCGGCGGCATGACGGGCAAAGGCGATGGCCGCCTCGGGATGCTGGCAGAACGCCGAAACCGCCAGCCCGGTGCCGCCAAGCGCGCTGCCTCGCGGCCCGCCGCCGGGCAGGGCCTCGGGGATGTCGTGGAAGGTCACGCGGTGCGGTGCGGCCTGTGGCAGCGCATAGCTGATGTAGCCATAGATCAGGGGCGCGCAGGCGATGGTCTCGCTCTGCGCCATATGGGCAAGTACCTCGATCGGGTCCATCTCGAAGCAGGTCGGATCGACCTGCTGCGCCAGATCCCGGAGCATCTCCAGCGCGCGATGTCCTCCGGCGCGATCCACGAAGGGCGCGTCTTGGGTGACGCGGCAGGGGTGCCCGAGGTTGGCGCAGAGCGTGTAGAAACTCATCAGCACATGCGGGGGGCGCAGCGGGATCATCACGCGGCCCTCGGCGGCAAGCCGTAGCACCGCGTCCCACCCGGTCACTGGCGCGCAGAGATCGGGCCGCACCGCCTGCACCTGCGCGGCGGCGTCCACCGGCCAAGCCCATTGCGTGCCGTCCCACCTGTAGCTCTCGAACGAGCGGCCCAGCGAGCCTTCGGCGATTTCGGGAGCCTCCGGCAGCGGCACAAGGCAGCCTTCCTCGGTGATCTGTCCGACGTGCGGATGGTCGATGATGATCAGGTCATAGGCCTTGGCCAGCTTCAGCACCGGGTAGCTTTCGAAGTCCTGCAGCGAGCGGCGGTCCCAGATTATCCGCACGCCCTGCGCGGCCTCCCACTCCTGCGACAGCGCGGCGAGCGGGTCATAGCCGCGCGGGTGATCCCACGTCATGCCCTTGAGGGTGATCATAGTCCGAATTCCTCCCGGATGCGTTCTGAATGCTCGCCGACGCGCGGCGCGGCCCGCGCCGTCTGCGGGCGCTGGCCGTTGATGGTGAGCGGCGCGCGGGTGGTGTCGATGGAGACGCCGTCGCCGCGGGTGACGGTCTGCAGCAGGTCGAGCCGCTTGAACGCCTCGGCCTGCATCAGCGCGGTCCAGTCGAGCACTTCCGAGCACCAGATGTCGGCCGGCTGCAGGATGGCCAGCCACGCGGCGACGGTCTTTTCCGCCACCCGTTCCGCAATGCGAGTCTTGATCGCGTCGCGCGCGGTGAACGCCTCGCGCGGCGGGCGCCCGGCCAGGTCTGGCAGATCCATCAACGCGGCAAGCCGGTCGAGCGGCGTCATCGCCAACGCCAGATACCCGTCCTGTGCCGCGTAGACGCCGTAGGGCGCGCCAAGATAGGCATGCGCGCCGTTGATCTCGGACCGCTGCGGCAGTCGCCGCCCGTCGTTGAGCCATGTCGTCAGCACCTCGAACTGCAGATCGACCAGAGCCTCAAGCAGGCTGGTCTCGACGTGCCGGCCCGTGCCGTCGATGCCGCGCCGCACCAGCGCCGCCAGAATGCCCTGTGACAGCGCCACGCCGGCGAACATGTCTCCCACCGCCAGCCCCATCGGCACCGGTCCCTGCGTCGCGTCGCCGGTCAGCCACATCAGGCCCGACCGCGCCTGCGCCAGCAGATCCTGCCCGGGGAACTTCACCCATGGCCCATCGTCGCCATAGCCCGAGATCGAGCCGTAGACGAGCCGCGGGTTGAGCGCGTGCATCGCGTCCCAGCCGACGCCGATACGCTCGGCCACGCCGGGGCGGAAGTTCTGGATCATCACATCGGCCTTGGCGGCCAGCCGCTGCAGCGCGGCAAGGTCGGCAGGGTCCTTGAGGTCGAGCGCGAGGCTCTCCTTGCCGCGGTTGATCGCGTGAAAGATCGTCGAGTCGCCGCCGATCTCCGTGTCCGACAGATACAGCTGCCGCGACAGATCACCCGCCCCTGCGCGCTCGATCTTGATCACCCGCGCGCCAAGGTCGGCCAGCCGCAAAGAGCAATAGGGCCCCGAGAGGAACTGGCTGAGATCGATCACCAGCAGCCCGTCCAGTGGCCGTTCGGGCGCCACCGGCGGCAGGCTTGATGGATCAAGGGGCGGGGGCGTGGCGGACATGGCGCTCTCATTCTCCTGTAAAAAAAGTCTCCACATATGAATGACTGGTTGAGGGCAGTCCCGTCAAGCCCGTTGCGCATGGCGCCGCTTGTTCGGCTTGGGCTGCGTGGTATAGCCGCGTCCATGCGATACGAGACCCCACTCATCCCCGCCCGCCTGTTGCGCCGCTACAAACGGTTCCTTGCCGATTGCTCCTTGCCCGACGGGCGCGAGATCACCGCCCATGTGGCCAATCCGGGCAGCATGATGGGACTGGCAGAGCCCGGCTCGAAGGTCTGGCTGGAGCCCAACGACGACCCCAAGCGCAAGCTGAAGTTCGCGTGGCGGCTGGTGGAGCACGCGGACGGCGCGTTCACCGGGGTGGACACGGGCGCTGCCAACCGCGTGCTGCGGGCCGGGCTGGAGGCGGGGCAGGTGCCGGGGCTCGAAGGCTATGAGACGGTGCGCCCCGAGGTGAAATACGGCGAGAAGAGCCGGATCGATTTCCTGCTCTCGGGCGCCGACCGCCCGGATTGCTATGTCGAGGTGAAATCGGTGACCCTGTCGCGCCAGCCCGGGCTGGCCGAGTTTCCCGACAGCGTCACGGCGCGCGGCACCAAGCATTTGGGGGAGCTGAGCCAGATGGTGGCGCAGGGCAACCGCGCGGTGATGCTGTATCTGGTGCAGCGCACGGATGCGCGCGAGGTGACGCTGGCCGCAGATATCGATCCGGCCTACGCCCGCGCTTTTGCCGCAGCCCGCGCGGCGGGTGTCGAGGTTCTGACCATGGGCTGCAAGATCAGCCCCGAGGGCATCGCCCTCACGACGCCGCTGCCATTCCGCATGCCCTGACTTGGGCTTCGTCTAGATCGAAATATCCCGGGGGAGGTCGCGCGCCGGCGCGGACGGGGGCAGCGCCCCCATCCACAGGTTTTGGATTACGCGAGCTGCGATTTGGGCGTGTTGCCGCTCTGATCGCCCGCGTCAGCGTCCTTGGAGACATGCAGCGTGCGCGTCGGGAAGGGGATATCGACGCCATTGGCGTCCAGCGCTTCCTTGACCTTGCGCTTCATGTCGGCCTGATACTGGAAGTAATCGGCGCTCGGGACCCAGACCCGCACGAGGAAATCCACCGAACTGTCGTTCAGGTTGTTGACCTGAATGAACGGCGCGGGCTCGGACATCGAGCGGTCGTCGCCCATGATGGTGTCGCGGATCACCTGCTCGGCCTTGGCAAGATTGGCGCCATAGCCGACGCCAAAGGTCCACTCGGCGCGGCGGGTGTCGTAGACCGAGTAGTTCTCGATCACGTTGCCCCAGACTTCCGAGTTGGGAATGATGATCTGCGAGTTGCCGATGCTGGCCAGTTCGGTGGTGTTGAGCGTGATGTCTTTCACGGTGCCGGATTTTCCGGCGACGGTGATGAAATCGCCCAGCTTGATGGGGCGGAAAATGATGATCATCACCCCGGCGGCCACATTCGACAGCGTGCCCTGCAGCGCAAGGCCGATGGCGAGGCCGGCGGCACCCAGCGCGGCGATGATCGAGGTGGTCTGCACGCCGAAGGTGTTGAGCACGATCAGCACGGTGAAGATCAGCACCGTGTAGCGGGCGATATTGCCGAGAAAACCGAACAGCGTGTCGTCAAGCCTGGGGCTGCGCGCCGCCACGGCGGTGATACGGCCCTTGACCCAGCGTCCGATGAACAGGCCGACCAGCAGCAGCAGCAGCGCCGCCACCACGTTGCCCAGCACGCTGGCCAGAAAATCCAAAGTGAACACGTCCGACAGCGACGTGCCGTTGTAGATCTCGGTATTGAGTACTTCGTTGATGCTGTCCATCGTCCCTCGGTATCCCTTTCATCGCGTCTGCGCGCGTCTTATCATCATGTTACGCCGCCCGAACGGGCGCAGCGGCGCCACCCGCTGCACAACGCGCTCGTGCGGCATTGCGTTCCCCTGCCATCCTCTGGCAATGCAGCACAACACGCATTAAGTATTGAAGGGAAGAGACCCATGGAGCGCCCCGTCTTGCGAAACGACACGAGCGGCCGTCTCACCCGCGACGGCATCCGCATTCACGAACCCGGCGATTTTGCCGGCATGCAAAAGGCCGGCGAGCTTGCCGCGCGCATTCTCGACGACCTCGCGGCCTTGGTCTATCCGGGCCAGACCACCGGGGCGATCGACGACTTCATCCGCAATGCGGTGGAAGAGGCGGGCGCGACCTCGGCGACGATTGGTTACAAGGGTTATCAGCACGCCAGCTGCATCTCGCTCAACCACGTGGTCTGCCACGGTATCCCCGGCGACAAGAAGCTGAAGGATGGCGACATCCTCAACGTCGACGTGACGGTGATCGTCGACGGCTGGTACGGCGATACCAGCCGGATGTATGTGGCCGGGAAACTGTCGCGCAAGGCCGAGCGGCTGATCCAGGTGACGCATGATTCGCTGATGCTGGGCATCGAGGCGGTGAAGCCGGGCAACACCTTCGGCGATATCGGTCACGCCATCCAGAGCTACGTCGAAGCGCAGCGCATGTCGGTGGTGCGCGACTTCTGTGGCCATGGTTTGGGGCGGGTGTTCCACGCCGCGCCGAACGTGCTGCACTATGGCCGCGCCGGCTCTGGCCCGGTGCTCGAAGAGGGCATGTTCTTCACCATCGAGCCGATGGTCAACCTTGGCCGCCCCGAGACCAAAGTGCTGGCCGACGACTGGACGGCGGTGACCCGCGACAAGTCGCTCTCGGCGCAGTTCGAGCATTCGGTTGGCGTGACGGCGGATGGCGTGGAGATCTTCACCCTCTCGCCGGGCGGCAAGTTCCACCCGACCTGGGGCTGATCGCGGGCCGGCACTGCGCTTGCAGAACGGCTTGAAATCGATCGGGCCGCGTCAGGTGATCTCTGGCGCGGCCCGTTTCTGTTTGTGCCCGCTTCTGGCGCCCCGATGCGAGCCGGAGAGGGGCTCATCCCATCAGCGCCTTGCGCAGCATGTTCCCGGCCAGCACCAGCACGGTCAGCGCGAACACCAGCCGCAGCCTTGCGGGGCTGAGGCTATGCGCCAGTTTCACCCCGATCGGCACGGTCATCAGCGAGGTGACCATGATCAGCAGCACCGCCGGCAGGTTGACGTAGCCCACGGTGCCCGGCGGCTTGCCGGTGAGGCTCCAGCCGGTCAGCAGAAAGGCGATGAAGCCGGGGATCGAGATCAGCAGCCCGAAGCCCGGCGAGGTGCCCACCGCCCGGTGCGGTGGGACGTTGTAGGCGGTGAGCAGCGGCACGGTGAAACTGCCGCCGCCGATGCCCATGAGCGCCGAGAAAAAGCCGATGATGCCGCCGTAGAGCGCGCTGAGCCCGCGACCGGGCAGCGTGTCCGACAGCCGCCAGCTTTTCTTGCCGAGCAGCATGTAAAGCCCGAGGCAGACACCGATGATGCCGAACACCAGCTGCAACTGCTGCGAGCGCAGCACCGTGGCCGCGAGCACCCCCAGCACCGAGCCGATGGCGATGAACGGCCCCCAGGTCTTGATCAGCTCGATGCTGACCGCGCCGCGCTTGTGGTGCGATGTGACCGAACGCAGCGAGGTGACGATGATCGTGCCGGTGGAGGTGGCAACGCAGATCTGCATCAGCTGATCGGGGGTGTAGCCCAGCCCGGTGAACACATAGAAGAACGCCGGCACAAGGATGATCCCGCCGCCGACGCCAAGCAGCCCCGAGATGACCCCGGCCACCGCTCCGGCGGCGGCAATGACCGCGAAAAGGACGAGGTACTCCATCGGTCAGGTCCTGCTCGGGCGGGTCGGGCAGCGACCGATCCAGCGCGGACTGCGCGCTGCGGTGGGGGCTGTGGGGGGCATCTCCGGAAATCTCCTCGGTACGGATCACGTCACGCGCGCGGCGCTGCGGCAGCAGGCCTCGGGCAGCACCGCTCAAATCGGCCCGTCGATCCGAGGTCAAGCGCAATCCTGCCGGTGCGGCGTCCGCCTGAGCGATCCGGGTGTTCTTCTCAGAGCAACACGGCAGAGGCATTTCCGCTCTTGTGTGCAGCACCATCCTCGGGGCAGCTTTGCGCAACCCTTCGATCCCCCTGCGAGGCCTCATGACCGCATATTCCCTGCTGCAGACGCTTTTGCCCGATACCCGTGACCTGCTCGCCGCCGAGCCGGGGCTGTCGGTACTGCTTGGGGTCGAGGCAAGCGAGTTGACCGATCTGCCCGAACTGATGGCCGCCGCGTTGGCCGCCTGTCTGCCCGAGGGCATGGCGCGGGCGTGGCTGCGCGGGCTGGCGGTCGAGCTCTTCCGCCACGATGCCGACGTGCTGCAGACGGCGCTCGACGATCTGCTTGTGACCAGCGCACGCGACGATCAGCCCGGCGGGGCCCCGCGCGTGCTGCTCTTCGCAAACGGCTATCACGCGCTCCTGTCTTACCGGGTGAGCCGGGCGCTCTGGCTTGCCGGGCGCGAGGAGCTTGCGCTGGCGGTCAAGGGCCAGTTCACGCGCGCGCTCTCGGTCGAGATCTGGCCGCAGGCAAGCATCGGGCGCGGTGTCTGGTTCGATCATGGCATCGGGCTGGTGATCGGCCAGACGGCGGTGATCGAGGAGGATGTCAGCCTCTGGCACGGGGTCACGCTGGGGTCGAATTTTGTCGATATGGGCGAAGGGCGGCACCCAAGGCTGCGCCGCGGCGCGGTGATCGGGGCCGGTGCGCTGATCCTCGGACCGGTCGAGGTGGGCGCGGGGGCGACGGTCGCCGCCGGGGCTATCGTGACCAAAGATGTGCCGCCCGGCCATGTGGTCACCGGCCCGCGCGGCTCCGACCGCGGCGCCGGACGCTTTGGCGGCTTCGTGTCGCTGGCAGAGCTGAAGGGCGAAGACGAATGAGCACGCTTGGCATTGATCATCCGCTGGTCTGCGTCCGCGATCTGGAAAAGACGCGCGAGACCTACCTTTCGCTTGGCTTTCTGATGAAACCGGCGGGGATGCATCGGTGGGGCACATCCACCGCGCTGGTCATCTTCCGCAACCAGTTGCTCGAATTGGTGAGCATTGGCGACGCGGGCCTGCTGGACGGATACCCGGCGGGAGAGTTCCGCTTCGGGCGACACGTGCAGCACTGGCTGGGCGAGCGTGAGGGCGTGCCGCTTTCGGCGCTCAATTCCTCTGATGCGGCAGCGGATGAGGCGGCGGTGCTGGCGCGCGGCGGGCACTGCGCGGGCACCATCGAATTTGGCCGCGATGTCGTGCGTGACGACGGCATGCCCGACCGCACCTCGACGACGCTGAAGATCTTCACCCGGCCTGGCCTGCCGCGCCTGTCGATGTTCGCGTGCCAGCAACACCGCCGTGACCTCATCGAATTCCCGCAGTGGATGGACCACCCCAACGGTGCGCATGGGTTTGTCTCGGCGACCATCCTCGCCACGCCGCAGGACCAACCCGCGGTGCGCGACTGGCTGTGCACGCTGCACGGACCAGGGGCGCTGCGCGAAACCGACTGGGGCTTTGAGGTCGCCACCGGCAAGGGCTGCTGGCGCGTGGTCAGCCGCGAGGCCGCGCCGCAGATATTTGGTCCGCTGCCCGAGGCGCTGGCACCCGACGGCGCCGCCTCGGTGATCTCGCTCGACATCGCCTGTTCTTCCCTGGACAGCGTCCGCCCCTATCTAGACCGCGGCGGCTTTGCCCACCGCGAGGTTGCGGGCGCGCTTGTCCTGACCGACGTCGCCCGGCTGGGCGGCATCCTTCTCACATTTCACGAAGCGCCGACGGCGCCCTAAGGAGACCCTATGTTCGACACCGACCATATCGAAGAAGCCATAGGCTGGCGCCACGACCTGCACCGTCATCCCGAACTGGGCTTCGAAGAGCACCGCACCTCGGAGATGATCGCGGGGCTGCTGACCGGCTGGGGCTGGCGTGTGCATCGCGGGCTGGCGGGCACCGGTGTGGTGGCGCAGATGGGGCAGGGTGCACCGGTGATCGGCCTGCGCGCCGACATTGACGCGCTTCCCATCGAAGAGGCGACAGGCGCGGCCTATGCCTCGACCGTGCCGGGCAAGATGCACGCTTGCGGCCATGACGGACACACCGCGATGCTGCTTCTGGCGGCGCGCAAGATCGCCGAGGAAGGCGTCGAGCAGGGCACGATCACCCTGATCTTCCAGCCCGCCGAAGAAAGCGAAGCCGGCGCGCGGGTGATGATCGAGGATGGGCTGCTGACGCAGTTCCCGCTCGACAAGGTGTTTGGCATCCACAACTGGCCCGGCCTCGCGCCCGGGCGTTTCGTGGCGCGCGACGACAAGATGATGGCGGCCTTCTCGGTGTTCGACATCGAGATCCGCGGCAAGGGCGGCCATGGTGCCATGCCCGAGCAGTCCGACGGGGTGATCGCCGCCGCCGGTCGCGCCGCCGCCGCGCTGCAGGAGATTCCGGCGCGCGCCCTGTCGCCGCTGGAGCCGGGCGTGGTGTCGGTGACGCAGATCCACAGCGGCGCGGCCTACAACGTCTGCCCCGATCGCGCGGTGCTGAGCGGCACCTGCCGCTGGTTCGGCGCGGAGGCGGGCGACATCATCGAAGAGCGGGTGCGCCGCATCGCCGACTCCGAAGCGGCGGCGCAAGGCTGCACCGCCAATATCGACTACCAGCGCCGCTATCCCGCGACGCTCAATTCCGCGGCCGAAGCGACGCTCGCGCGCGAAGTGGCGGCAGAGATGGGCCTCGATACCACGATGGTCGGCCCGAGCATGGCGTCCGAGGATTTCGCCTTCATGCTGAATGAGGTGCCGGGCGCCTATCTCTGGCTGGGTGCGGCCCGCGACGGAGAGAACCCCGGCCTGCACTCGGCGAAGTTCGACTTCAATGACGCCGTGCTGCCCGCCGGAGCCGAGTACTGGGTGCGCCTCGCGCGCCGCGCCACCGCCGGATAAGGCCGGGCTGATGGACGCCTTTGACAGCCGCTTCCTGCGCGAGTTCCTCGCGGTCGCGCAGGAGGGCTCGATCCGCCGCGCGGCGGAGCGGTTGAACGTTGTGCCCTCGGCGATCTCGCGCAAGATCGCCGACGCCGAAACCCGGCTGGGCGTGAGCCTCTTCGAGCGCAGCTCGAAGGGGGTCACTGTCACTGAGGCCGGGGAGTTGCTGCGCGAGCACGCGCTGCACCAGCAGGACGAGCAAACTTTTCTGCTCGACCAGATTGGGCGTTACCGCGCGGGCCGCACGCAGACCGTGCGTATCGCGCTTGGTGAGGGGTTCACGGCCGACCTGATGGAGAACGGCCTGTCGGACCTGAGCCGTCTGGAGCCGCAGATCCGCTTCAGCATCGATCATGCGGGCACAGACGAATTGCAGCGCCGGGTGATCGAGGGCGAGGCGGATATCGGAATCGCCTACAACCCGCTGGTGACCGAGGCGACGCGCTCGGTCGCGGTGGGGCGGCAGCCGCTTTGCGCGGTGGTGCCCATAAATTCATCGCTTGCCGCGCGGGACCGAGTGTCTCTGGCCGAAGTTCTGGAGCAGCCGGTGGCGATGCTCGACGCGCGTCACGCCGTCCGCCACCTCGTCGGGCAGGTGGCGGCGGATCGGGGGCTGGCGCTGCGAGTGCATGTGGAGACGGCCTCGATAGCGCTGCTGATCCGCTATGTCAGCGCCGGCATGGGCGTGACCTTCCTGCCGCGTTTTTCCGCGTCCATTCAGGCAGAACGCGGCGATCTGGCGGTCATTGATCTGGACGAACCGGCGCTACATCAGGTCAGCGCGCACTTGCTGGTGCGTGCGCGCCGCCGCCTGCCGAAATCGGTGGAACTGGTGGCAAGCTTCCTGTCGGACCGCATGATGGCCTTCCGTGCCTGATTTAATGCGTTGCTCTCAAAGCAACGCGATGTGCTGCATTCAAGTATTCCGGTGAACGCGCCTCCTCCGCTTAGATTTCCCGAACACCGGTCGCAGGCGGCCGGCATCGGAAAACCACAGGAGGTCACATGGCAGCAGAGACAGGCAAACGGGCAGGGGTGGTCGGCCTTGGCGCGATGGGCTTCGGCATGGCGTCGAGCCTCGTCAGCGCGGGCTTCGACGTGTCCGGCTACGATCCGGCACCGGCGGCACAGGACCGCGCCCGCGAGGCCGGGATCACGCCCAAGGCCAGCCCCGAAGAGGTCTTCGCGGCCTCCGACGTCATCGTGCTTTCGCTGCCCACGGCGGGGCATGTCGAAGCGGTTGTTGCGGCAGCACGCGGGGCTGGGTTGCTCGTCAAAGGCGACGCGGCGAAGGTGATCATCGACACCTCGACCTCCGAGGCCGAGGTCAGCCGCAAGCTTGCCGCGATGCTGGAGCCTGATGGCCACGGCTTCCTCGATGCGCCGGTCAGCGGCGGACCGGCCGGGGCGGCAGCCGGGCAGCTTTCGGTGATGCTCGGCGGTGACGAGGCATGGGTGAGCACGGCGATGTCCGCGCTCGAAGCGATGGCGGCCAAGATCCTGCACGTCGGCCCCAGCGGCGCCGGCAATGTCGCCAAGCTGGTCAACAACATGCTGGTTGCGAGCCACATGGTCACCACGCTTGAGGCGCTGCGGCTGGCAGAGGCGGCGGGCGTTGGCGCGGAAGACGCGCTGCGGGTGATCAACTCGGCGACCGGGCGCAGCGCGATCTCGGAAATCCATTATCCCAACTGGGTGCTGCCGCGCAGCTTCGACAGCGGCTTCAGCACCGGGCTGATGCGCAAGGACGTGCGCCTTGCCCGCGAGCTGGCCGAACGCACCGGCTGTGCCATGCCGGTGGCCGACCTCGTGGCGGATCTCTGGGCCGAGGAAAACTCGGGCCTGAAGGACGGCGATGATTTCATGCATATGGGCGATCCCTCGGTGGACCGCCTGAGCCAGAAGGAGAAGACGTGATGGCCAAGGACATCATTGATACGGCGGCCCGCGTGGCCGAGCTGCTGAAGGACCTCACCGGCTCTTCCGAGGTGCAGTCCTACGTCGGCGGCGCGCTGGTGCCGGGCACCGGCAAGGAACTGGAACTGACCGATCCTGCGACCGGCGAAGTCTTTGCCCGCTACAAGGACGCCGGGGCCGACGTGGTGGCCCAAGCCGCCGAGGCGGCGACCCGCGCGCAGAAGGAGTGGTACGCCAAGACCGCGTCGGAGCGCGGGCGCATCATGTTCGAGATCGGCCGCCAACTGCGCGAGAACGCCGCGGCGCTGTCGGAACTCGAGGCGCTGTCCTCGGGCCGTCCGATCCGCGACACCACCGGCGAGCCGGCGCGCATGGCCGAGATGTTCGAATACTACGCGGGCTGGTGCGACAAGATCACCGGCGATGTGATCCCGGTCCCGTCGACGCATCTGAACTACACCCGGCATGAGCCGCTCGGCGTGGTCAGCCAGATCACCCCGTGGAACGCGCCGCTCTTCACCTGCTGCTGGCAGGTCGCCCCGGCGATCTGCGCGGGCAACGGCGTGATGATCAAACCCTCGGAGCTGACGCCGCTGTCGTCCATCGTGACGGGCATCCTGTGCGAGAAGGCGGGCGCGCCCAAGGGCCTTGTCAACGTCATCGCAGGCGATGGTCCGGGCTCGGGTCAGGCGATGATCGAGAACCCGGCGACGGCGCTGGTGGTCTTCGTCGGATCCGCCGAGGCAGGCGCCAAGATCGCGGGTGCGGCGGCCAAGCGGCTGGTGCCCTCGGTGCTGGAGCTGGGCGGCAAATCGGCCAACATCGTCTTCGGCGACGCCGATCTCGACCGTGCCGTGGTGGGTGCGCAGGCGGCGATTTTCGCGTCGTGCGGACAAAGCTGCGTGGCGGGCTCGCGTCTGCTTGTGCATCGCTCCGTTCACGCGCAAATGGTTGAAAAGCTGAGCATTGCGGCTGGCAATATTCCCGTCGGCGCGCCGATGGACCCGGCGACGCAGGTCGGCCCGGTGAACAACCAGCGGCAATGGTCGAAGATCGACGAGATGGTGCGCGAGGCGGTCAGCCAGGGCGCCGAGATCACCAGCGGCGGCGCCAAGCCGGCGGCGCTCGCCGAAAGCGGTGGCTTCTTCTTCGCCCCGACGGTGGTCGATCAGGTCTCGCCGCAGATGACCATCGCCAACGAAGAGGTCTTCGGCCCCGTGGTGTCGGTGCTGCCCTTCGACACCGAGGAAGAGGCCATCGCGATGGCCAATGCCACGCCTTACGGGCTCGCCGGGGCGGTCTGGACGCAGGACGTGGGCCGGGCGCACCGCATGGCGGCGCAGGTCCGGGCGGGCACCTTCTGGGTCAACAGTTACAAGACGATCAACGTCATGTCGCCTTTCGGTGGCTTCGGGCGCTCGGGCTATGGCCGTTCGTCGGGACGCGAAGCGCTGGCCGCCTACACGCAGACCAAGTCCGTCTGGGTCGAAACTGCGGAAAATCCCGCGCAGGGCTTCGGTTACGCGCCGGGCTGATCGCCGAATTACCGCCTTCAACTTCCGCCGCGGACCGGGTAGCAGCCCGGTCCCGGCCAATACGCCCCGCAACGTGGGCGTCAACAGAGAGGTCCCTTCATGCCAATAAAAGACATCCTTCTGGACTGGCGGCTGCATGGCAGCGTGCTGGTCATTACCGTGATCGCCGAGCTTATCGGCGTCATCGCCGTGCCGATCGGCATCGGCTCAATCCTGCTTCTGCCGCTGCTCTATGCCTTCGTCATCGGCCTGCTGATCAATCCCAACGTGATCTCGGGGGCGCGCGCGCTGATCCGCGACCGTGAGGTGCACGCCGCCTCGCCGCTGATCGTCATCGCGATCATGCCCTTCATCGCCAAGTTCGGCACGATCATCGGCCCGTCGATGGAACAGATCATCGCCGCCGGTCCGGCGCTCATCCTGCAGGAACTGGGCAACCTCGGCACCATCGTGCTGGCCTTCCCGATCGCCGTGCTGGTGCTGCGCATGGGGCGCGAGGCTATCGGCGCGACCTTCTCGGTGGCGCGCGAGCCCAACATCGCGATCATCGCCGACAAGTACGGCCTCAAGAGCCAAGAGGGCGCCGGCGTTATGGGCGTCTACGTGATCGGCACGCTCTTTGGCACGTTCATCTTTGCGATCCTCGCGTCGATCCTTGCCACCACCGGGGCCTTCTCGGTCGAGGCGCTAGCCATGGCCTGCGGCATCGGTTCGGGCAGCATGATGGCGGCCTGCTCGGGTGCGCTGGTGCACGCGGTGCCGGAGATGGAGGAGCAGATCCTCGCGCTCGCCGGCGCGTCGAACGTGCTGACCTATGCCAGCGGCCTCTATCTCTGCGTCTTCGTGGCGCTGCCGCTGACCGAGAAACTCTATGACCTGCTGGGCCGCAAAGAGCCCTCGAAAGCCGGAGCCTGAGCCATGAGCGATATCCAATCCCAAGACCTCGATCCGACCGAAGAACTCAAGCTCGGCCTTGGTGCCCATGCCGCGGCGCTGGCGGTGGTCTGCGTGATCGCGCTGGTGGGCAATACCGTGGCGACGGAAAACACCGTGCCGCAGGGGCTGGTCGGGCTGATCATCCTGTGGGTGATGTGCATGATCGGCATGCTGCTGACCGAATACGTGCCGTTCAAGCTGCCGTCGGTGGCATGGATTTCCGCCGTGGGCATCCTTGCCACGATGCCGTGGACCCCAGGCAGCGCGTGGATCCTCGACAAGGTCAGCCACGTGAACTTCCTGACGCTGGCGACGCCCTGCCTTGCCTACGCGGGCATCGCCATTGCCAAGCGTGAGATCGAGATCGCCAAGACCTCGGGCTGGAAAATCGCCGTTGTCGCCGTGCTGGTGATGACCGGCACCTATGTCGGTTCGGCCATCGTGGCGCAGACTTTCCTCTGATCGTCTGCTGAACCCCGCCACGGGCCGCGCTTCCCCGGCCTGTGGAAACTGCCCCCTCTCCGGCGACGGAGAGGGGGCTTTGTTTTGCCCGGCTCACAGAGCGCCTGCGCGCCCGGGGCGTGCCGCGCGGGTGGGTGTCAGCCGCGCAGCAGGATCTTGCCGCTGCGCGCGGGAGCTTGGGCCGCCTTCATCGCCTCGGTGATCTCTTCAAGATCGAAGATCCCGCCCACGTCCAGCGCCAGCTTGCCCTGCGCCGCCAGCGTGACCAATTCGGTGAGCAGGCGGACCTGCGTCTCGCCGCTCAACTCTTGGAACACGCGCGCCGCCCAGAACCCGCGCACCGCCAGATGCTTGGTGATCATCTCGCCGCTCGGCAGTTGCAGGGGCGCTCCGGTGGCGGTGCCGAAGACGACATATTCGCCATCGCGGCCCAGCAGCGCGGCCAGATCCATGCCCAGTTCGCCGCCCACGGAGTCGATGGCCGAAACAGCGCCGTCGTCACCCAGAAGCGTCTTGGCTTGGTCAAGCCAGCCTGCCTCGGAGGTGCAGAGCACATGCTCGGCGCCAAGTGCTTTCAGCTCGTCCACCGCTTCGGCGCGGCGCACGAGGTTGAGAAGGAGGATACCGCGGGACTTGGCGAGGCTGACCATGATCTTGCCGACCGCGCCGTTGGCTGCGGTCTGGATCAGCCATTCACCTTCGCCGACCTTCAGCGAGTCGAGCAGCGCAATGGCGCTGAAAGGCATGGCGATAAGCTGCGCGGCGGCCTCGTCGCTGATCTCGGCGGGCAGGGGCACCAGCGTGGCGGCGGGGGCGAGGAAATACTCGGCCCAGCTGCCGTGCACGCCGCCGACCGAGACGCGCTGCCCGATGAGCCCGTCGTCGACCTTTTCACCCACGGCGACGACGGTGCCCACCGCTTCGGAGCCGCCGATCTCGCCGGGAAGTTCGGGGACGTAGCCGTACTGGCCGCGGATGGTCCACAGATCGTGGTTATGCACCGGCGACAGGATGGTCTTGATCAGCACCTGTTCGGGGCCGGGTTCGGGGGTGTCGGCCTCGCCGAACAGCATCACTTCGGCGGGGTCGCCGAAGGCGTCATGATAGGCAGCTCGCATGGGAGTGCTCCTTGGTTTGGGGTGAGTGTCAGGGGCGCTTGGGATCGAGCCGTCGCGCGGTGTCTGCCCGTGCCTGCCGCAGCGGCGCGTCGTTGCGCGCCAGTTTCGACAGGACCGCTGCGCCAAGCCACTGCGCGTAAAGCCCGTTGGCCGTCGCGTCGGGATCGGGCTGCGGGCGCAGCGATCCATCTTCGGCGCCCTCCTGCAGCAGCGCGGCGATCCGGGTGATCAGATCGGCAACGCCGGCATCGAGGATGCGGCGCATATCGTCGGAAAGATCGGCAACCTCGGCAGCGAGCTTCACCACGAGGCAGCGGCTGGCAAGCCCTTCCTGCGCGTTCTCGTCAAGCCAGCCGTCCCAGTAGGCGGCGAGCCTGTGTCCGGCGCTGCCGGGCGCTTCGGCGAGCGCGTCGAAACGCATGAGGTACTCGCCCACGTAGTCGTGCAGCAGGGCGCAGCCGAAGGCCTCCTTGGACGGAAAGTAGTGATAGAACGAGCCTTTCGGCACGCCACTCTCGCGCAGAATCTGCGACAGCCCCACGCCGGTAAAGCCGCCATGGAGCACCAATGTGCGCCCGGTGGCGAGGATTTTTCTGCGCGTGGTGTCGGACTTTTTGGGCTCGGTCATAGAGGTGTAAATAATCAAAATAGACCGGTCGTCTAGTGCCGAGCGGGATGACGACGCGTCACGCCGCCAGACGACAACGGCCGCGCTGCGTGGTACGCTCGGCCCTCAGCCGTTTGGGAGGACCGGGAATGATTGACCTGAACCCACCGTATCGCGTCGCAAAAGCCGAAGACGCTCAGGAACTGGCGGAACTGGTGAATTTCGCGGGGGAAGGGCTGCCGCTCTATCTCTGGCGCGATCTGGCGGAGCCGGGGATGGACCCCTGGGAGGTGGGACGCCGACGGCAGGCCGAGAAGGTTGGCGAGGGGCAGGTGATCGTGGTCGATTTCGGCGCGGGCGCCGTGGCGGCGCTGACCGGCTATGCCATCGACGCCAACCCGGCGCCGGTGCCCGATGACCTGCCAGAGATCTTCCGTCCGCTACAGGAGTTGGAAAACGCCGCACCAGGCAGTTGGTATGTCAACGTGCTGGCCTGCTACCCCGAACACCGCGGCATGGGGCTGGGCACCGGGCTTCTGAAGCTGGCCGAAGACATTGCCCGCGCCGAAGGGCTTTCGCGGATGAGCATCATTGTTGCGGGGCACAACGAGGGGGCACGACGGCTCTATGAACGACAAGGCTATGTGGTCGAGGCGTCGCGGCCCTGCGTCTTTGATGGTTGGGAGACAGACACCCGCGAATGGGTGCTGCTGGTCAAACAGCTCTAAGCGCGATCAGTCGAATTTGCGCGACGGCGCGAGAACCTTGGCCTCGCCAACAAGCACCGGCTTGCCGTCAACCGTGCACTTGCAATCGAGCATGACCCGACGCTTTGCGAAGTCGATATCGGTGACCGTGACTTCGGCCAGCACCGTGTCGCCGGGCCGGACCGGGCCGACGAATTTCAGCGTCTGGCCCAGATAGACCGTGCCGTGGCCGGGCAGTTGCTCGCCGATGACGGCCGAGATCAGCCCGGCGGTCAGCATGCCATGCGCGATCCGGCCCTCAAAGATCGTGTCCTGCGCATAGGCGTCGTCAAGGTGGACCGGATTGTGATCGGTGGAGACCTCGGCAAAAAGCTCGATGTCGCGGTCGGTCACCTGTTTGCGCAGGTGTCGCGACATGCCCATCTCGATGTCTTCGATGCAGATCGTCCCGCGCGGCAGGTTGTCGAGCATCTTCTCCTCCATCATCGGTGGTCTGGTAATTAATTGGCACTCAGATGCCGGTATGAGTAATTTTATTACTTCGCAGGCGCAGAAAATCAAGGTGTAAAATTCATCTTCGCCGTGGTTCCTGCGCGTAGTTGCGCTCGGAAGGCGCTCAAAACAGCACCGCCGCCCGGTGACGCGGGCGGCGGTGCAAGATGTTGGGCGGGACGCGACCGGACGGCCGCCGCAGCTTAGCGCAGGAAGCCGATCGAGTAGGTCGGCTCGAGGCTTTCCTTCTCAAGGTAGGCGGCCAGCGCCTCGGCCTCGGGCTGCGTTTCGGTCTTGGTTTCCTTCGCGGCGAGCCCGCCGGTGATGAACAGCGAGTCGAAATCCTCGCCAATTGCGCCAAGGATGTCGGTGCGGATGCCGTCACCAACGCAGAGGATGGCGCTGTCGGGAATGTCGCGGTCGATCTCGGCGAGGCGGCGGCGGGCCAGATCGTAGACCGGCGGATGCGGCTTGCCGAAGTAGAGGCTTTCGCCGCCCATCTCTGTGTAGAGCTTGGCCACCGCGCCGGCGCACCATTCACGCTCTTCGCCGCGGTCCACCACGATATCGGGGTTGGCGCAGAGTAGCTTCAGACCTTTCTGCTTGGCATAGAGCAGTTGCGGGCGCAGCGTGTCGGGGTGGGCGTGGGCGTCAAACGGGCCGCAGCAGACGATGCCTTCGGCGTCTTCCAACTCCACGCGCTCGATCTCGAGCGGATTGTCGAGCAGCTTGATCGGCTCGAAGAACGGCAGGTCGAACTCGACCCCCATGAACCAGACCTTCTGGCCGACTTCGCCGTTGAACATGGCGACGCGGGCGCTGTCGCCCGAAGTGGCGATATTGTCCCACGCATCCTCGGGCACGCCGAACTTCTCGATCTGCTTGACCACCTCGTGGCGCGAGCGCGGCGCGTTGGTCAGCAGCACAACGAGGCCGCCGCGGGCACGATAGGCGCGCAGCGCCTCGACCGCCTCGGGCAGCGCTTTCACGCCGTCGTGCACACAGCCCCAGAGGTCGACGAACATCGCCTCGTAGTTCTGCGAGACCTCGGAAAGCGACTGGATGATACGGGACATGGGAAGCCTTTGTCTGACGACGGATTTTCTTGGGTCGCCTCTTGATAGGGCAGGCTGGGCGGACTGACCAGCGCTCACATGCGCGGTGTGACCGTATAGCCGAAACGCGCGCTGTCGCCGGGGGCGAGGCAGAGCGCGCCGGGGCGGTCTGCGAGCTCTGCCGAAGCGCCTTCGCGGGCATGCATGCCGTGCCATGGCTCGACGCAGAGGAACGGCGCGCCGGGTTTCTGCCAGAGCGCGACGAAGGGCAGGTTTTCGAAGGTGAACTGCAGGCGCGGGCCATCGAAGACGCCGTAGGTCAGCGCGTCGCCCGCGCCCTCGGGGAAGATCATCGCGTCGGATTCGAACTGCACATGCTCCAGCACCAGTCGGCCTGCGGCGAAGGGCGAGGGATGGCGCGTGCCGGGCAGGCGTCCGCCGTGAATGCGGGCGAGCGCGGGCTCGCCGGCGTTGGCCAGCATCACCTCATGCGGGGCGTCGTCGGTGCCGGGCAGCGGCCATGCAAAGGCCGGGTGGAAACCAAGGCAGAACGGCAGCGGCACGTCGCCGGTATTGAATACGTCGGCGGCGACCTCGAGCCGACCTTCGGTCAGCCGGTGGCTGATCTCAAGGCGGAAGGCAAAGGGATATTGCGCCCGCGTCTCGGCATCGTCAGTCAGCGCGTGGCGACAGTGGCTGTCGCTGCTTTCCAGCAGGGCAAACTCGCGGCGGCGGGCAAAACCGTGCTGGCCCATGTCTGCCTCATGCGCGCCGATGCGGATGCGCCCATCCGGGGCAGGCCCGACGATCGGAAAGAGGATCGGTGCACGGCCGGACCAATATGCGGGATTGCCCTGCCAGAGCAGTTCGGCCCCGGCCTTGCGGAAGCTCTGCATCTCGGCGCCAAGCGCCGAAACGGTGAGCGTAAGATCGCCCGCGGAGAGCGCGGCATGCGGTTGGGAATGGGCTGGCTGGGTCATCGGGCCTTCGCTTCGCTAGGAGAGCACCCGTGAACTATGGCGCGGCGGCGTGCGAAGTCCAAGGGCAGGGCGCAGATCGCCGCGAGGACGGGCCGCAGACGCAGACCCAAAAAAGGGCACCCCGAGAGGTGCCCTTCAACCTGCAGCGCGCCGCGCCGATCAGACCTTGAGGTTCGGGATGATCTGCTTCTTGCGGCTCATCACGCCGGGCAGCACCACGGTGTCGCCTTCGACGGTGGCGTCAAAGCTCTTTTCGGCCACACCCTTCACCAGATCGTTGGGCACCAGCAGCGTTGCCTCTTCCTTCAGGATGTCGACGATGAACAGCAGCACCTCGTCGACGCCATCCTCGGCGGCCACGGTCTTGAAGCTGGCCATCAGGCTGTCCTTGCGGCCAAGCGGGATCTCGGGCGCGGTGGTTTCCAGCACGGAGACGCGGAACTTGGTGCCGTCGACCTCGTATTCCTTGCTGTCCATGCGGATCAGCTCGGCGTCGGAGAACTCCGACACGTCCGACTTGGCGGCGAACATCTCGACCGCGAACTCGGCCAGATCGACGCCCAGATCGTCGGCCAGAGTTTCGGCCACGGCTTTGTCATGCGCGGTGGTGGTGGGCGAGCGGAAGGCCAGCGTGTCCGACAGGATGCAGGTCAGCGCGGCGCCCTTGATCGGCTCGGGCATCTTGCCGACGTCGCGTCCGATGAGGTCGATCATGATGGTTGCGGTGCAGGCCAGCGGGCGCACGGTGATGTCGATCGGTCCCTTGGTTTCCAGCCCGCCGACCAGCTTGTGGTGGTCGATGATGGCGCGGATGTCGGCGCCGTTGATGTCTGCCGGCAATTCGGCGGGGTTGTTGGTGTCCACGATGACCACGGGCGCGCCCTCGGCCACGCCTTCGATGATCTCGGGCTTCTCGAGACCCCAGTGCTCGAGCATGAAGGCGGCCTCGGTGTTGGGCTCGCCGAGCAGTGCAGGCTTGGCCGCTTCGCCCTTCACCTCGTTGAGGTACCACGCCCAGATGATCGGGCTGCCGGTGGAGTCGGTGTCGGGGGATTTGTGGCCGAAAACCAGGGTGGTCATGCGGAAAACTCCTTGGTGCGTATCGCAGGCAATTGTGCAGTCGCGGGGTTTATAGGCACGCGCGAAAGGCTTGTCACGCAGCCAATGCTGCGGCTGCACCGCTGTGAGCGCAAACCGGAAAATCCTATGGAACAAAGCGGTTTTCGCCCGCGTTGGGCCGACCATAAGGAGATGATACATGAGCCAGAGCACCAGCCACATGACCGTCGACGCCGCCATGGATGTGCCGCCGGACCCGCGCGAGCCGATGACCGATGAACAGGCCGTGCGCCTGCGCGAACTGTCCGAGGCGAACGGTGAGGATTTCGATGCCGAACTGACACTGCGCGAAGCAGACCGACGCATCGAAGAGCTGGAAGACTTCGCTGGCAAAACCCCGCCCGACAATTGATCGCCCGACAATTCATCGCCGGGGCGAGCGCCAGCACAACGCCGCCGGGGGGCTCATGCGCCCCGCGGCGTTTTTCGTTTACCGGATCATGAAATCCTGATACCCGGCCTCCGAGCCCTTATGGGCAGATTGTTCAACGTTGAACCATCTTCGTTGGGAGGCCTTCGACATGACCGATACCGCACAAGAGAGCCTGCGTCAGGCGGCGCTCTTCTACCATGAAAACCCCAAGCCCGGTAAGCTGGAGATCCGCGCGACCAAGCCATTGGCAAACGGTCGCGATCTCAGCCGTGCTTATTCGCCCGGCGTTGCCGAGGCCTGCCTCGAGATCAAGGCGGACCCCGTCAACGCCGCGCGCTACACCTCGCGCGGCAACCTCGTGGCGGTGGTGTCGAACGGCACCGCCGTGCTCGGCCTGGGCAATATCGGCCCGCTGGCGTCCAAACCGGTGATGGAGGGCAAGGCGGTCCTCTTCAAGAAATTCGCCAATATCGACTGTTTTGACATCGAACTGGATCAGCCCGATCCCGATAAGCTGGCCGAGATCGTTTGCGCGCTGGAGCCGACCTTCGGCGCGATCAACCTTGAGGACATCAAGGCCCCCGACTGTTTCATCGTCGAGAAAATCTGCCGCGAGCGGATGAACATTCCTGTCTTCCACGACGACCAGCACGGCACCGCGATCGTGGTGGGGGCCGCGGCGACCAACGCGTTGCATGTGGCGGGCAAGTCGTTCGAGGACATCAAGATCGTCTCGACCGGCGGCGGCGCTGCGGGCATTGCCTGTCTCAACATGCTGCTGAAGCTTGGTGTGAAGCGCGAGAACATCTGGCTGTGCGACATCCACGGTCTGGTCTACGAGGGCCGGGAAGAGGATATGAACCCGCACAAGGCGGCGTTTGCGCAGAAGAGCGACCTTCGGACGCTGGACGAGGTTATCGAAGGTGCGGATCTGTTCCTTGGCTTGTCGGGCCCGGGTGTTTTGAAGCCCGAGCATGTGAAGAAGATGTCCTCGCGGCCGATCATCTTTGCGCTGGCCAACCCGACGCCCGAGATCATGCCCGATCTGGCACGCGAAGTGGCCCCCGACGCGATCATCGCCACCGGCCGCAGCGACTTCCCCAATCAGGTGAACAACGTTCTGTGTTTCCCGTTCATCTTCCGCGGCGCGCTCGACGTCGGCGCGACCGAGATCAACGATGCCATGCAGGTGGCGTGTGTCGAGGGGATCGCGGCGCTGGCCCGCGCCACGACCTCTGCCGAGGCCGCCGCCGCCTACCACGGCGAGCAGCTGACCTTCGGTGCAGACTACCTCATCCCGAAGCCCTTCGACCCGCGTCTTTCGGGCGTCGTCTCCTCGGCGGTGGCCAAGGCGGCGATGGAAACCGGCGTGGCCGAACGCCCCGTCGAGGACCTGAAGGCTTACAAGGACAGCCTTAACGCCTCTGTGTTCAAGTCGGCGCTGCTGATGCGTCCGGTGTTCGAGGCCGCCGCCACGGCGGCGCGTAAGATCGTCTTTGCCGAGGGCGAGGACGAGCGCGTGCTGCGCGCGGCGCAGGCGATCCTCGAGGAAACCACCGAGACGCCGATCCTCATTGGCCGTCCCGAGGTTCTGGAGATGCGCTGCGAGCGGCTTGGCCTGACTGTGCGTCCGGGCAAGGACTTCCACGTGGTGAACCCCGAAAACGATCCGCGCTACCGCGACTATTGGGAAACCTATCACGGGATCATGGCGCGGCGCGGGGTGACGCCGGATCTGGCGCGGGCGGTGATGCGCACGAACCTGACCGCCATCGGCGCCGTCATGGTGCATCGCGGCGAGGCCGACAGCATGATCTGCGGCACCTTCGGCGAATACCGCTGGCACCTCAACTACGTCACGCAAGTGCTTGGCAGTGAACGGGCCAAACCGCATGGTGCCCTGTCGATGATGATCCTCGAGGATGGCCCGCTGTTCATCACCGATACGCAGAACTGGATCGAGCCGACGCCCGAGCAGATCGCGCTCACCGCGATCGGTGCGGCCCGGCACGTGCGGCGCTTCGGTCTCGAGCCGAAAGTGGCGCTGTGTTCGCGCTCGCAGTTCGGCAACCATGCCGACGGCTCCGGCCCGCGCATCCGCAAGGCGCTGGAGATCCTCGACAGCGCCCCGCGCGATTTCGTCTACGAGGGCGAGATGCATGTGGACTCGGCGCTCGACCCGGACCTGCGCGAGCGCCTGCTGCCCAACGGCCGCATGCAGGGCGCTGCCAACGTGCTGGTCTTTGCCGAGGCCGATGCCGCCTCGGGTGTGCGCAACATCCTCAAGGTGAAAGCCGGTGGTCTGGAAGTGGGGCCGATCCTGATGGGTATGGGCAACCGGGCGCACATTGTGACGCCCTCAATCACCTCGCGCGGGCTGCTGAACATGGCGGCCATCGCGGGCACCCCGGTGGCGCACTACGGCTAAGATCGCGGCCGCGGCGGGGGTGACCCTGCCGCGGTCGGTGCTTTGGCCTTGCCGGGGCCGTGCCTGAGCCCCGGCTGGCCGCTTCTCAGCCCGGCAGGTGTCGTGCCATCAGCCGAGCTTCGAAGGCGCGGAGGACCGGAGCGGCCACCTGGCCCGCCGCCAGAGCCTCCTGCAGTTCAAACTCACTGAACGCGGCGCGCGAGACGCCCTGCCGCGCGACCTGTCCGGGGTGCAGGCTCTCGGCGGCCATGCCGTTGGCGCGCAACACCGCGTGGCGGTCGCATAGAATGTGGTAGTAGGTGATCGTCTCGACGCTGTCGTCGATACGAATGCGGTTCCCGTCGGCCAGCCGAACGATGGGGGCAAGGCAGGAATTATCGCCGAAATACAATTCGTTGAGCGCAGATTTGACCAGAACTCTGTGCTGCTGCGACAGCCATGTGTCGTGGTAGGGGCGGTTGTGCCCGAAGCTGTGCGCGGCCACCCGCACCGGCCGCCATTTCCGGTAGGTGGCGCGCTGAGGAATGCGCAGTTGCAATCTGCCAATCCACTCTATTTTGCACGGGGTTCCCTCTATATCTCGCAAGCTCTCCCCGCGCTTCAGGTTCTCTATTCTTCGGTCCCCGAAGTTGGTGAGAATTCGTGTGCCCTCGGCGAAGCAAAGAGGGGTGAAGATCTGGTATGGTGAGCTGTCGATATCCACCACGACGGCGAGCGCGCCAGTGGGATCCGGTGGGCCGGACGGGTAGTGAAAATAGACTTGGTCGGCGGCTTCAAACACGACGAGATCGACCGATGCGCCAAGCGGCACGGTGAGGCCAGCCAGATTGACGCCGGGCTGTGCGGTGCCGCTGCCCACGTAAGTGATTGGTTCTCCGTTGAACAGTGCAGAGCCGTCGTCGGATGAGCCAAGAAGCCCATCATCGTCGATGAGCGTGCCGGTGACGCTGCTCTCGAAATCGCCAAGAACGATCGTCTGTTGTGACGAGAGTAATTGTGTGGTCAGCAGTCCGCCACTGTATGGCGTTGCCGTTATTTCCGTCGATGCCATGACCTTCACTCGATACTTATTTTAGCCACCCCGTCTTTAGTGGGCAATTTTCTATCTAGTGAGCAAATGTCACCATGGATAAATTATCACCTCACCCTTAATTTAAAGTTCCGACCAATTCAGCCTTGTGTAAACAGATTATTTATAATTTGGGTTGACGTTTTTGGAATTCAGGTGTCAATACTATCCGCTTGGATATATGATATGTCGCAAGACATTACCTTTTCATCTTGGTATGGTAGTTAGCTGTTTTGCAGAAAATGCGAAGTTTCGCAGGACTTATTTGCAGAGTTCGCAATTTGCAAACTTTAGCGTGGGATATTTCGCAAAATTCCGCAAAGCATTGCGATAATCTGTCTCTGTGCGCGGTAACAGGCTTGCCGCAGCGCGCCGCAGGGCCGTATCAGAATCGGCATCGACGTGAGGAGGAGCACGATGGGCTACAAGGACGTGTACGACAGCTGGATGCAGGATCCCGAAGGGTTCTGGATGCAGGCGGCCGAAGCAATCGACTGGGACAAGGCGCCCTCGAAAGCGCTCTTCGAGAGGGGCGAGGGTCTTTACGAGTGGTTCTCTGACGGGATGACCAACACCTGCTGGAACGCCGTCGACCGTCATGTCGAGAATGGCCGGGGCGAGCAGGTGGCGATCATCTGGGACAGCCCGATCACCCACACCAAGCGCGAGATCACCTATGTCGAGTTGCGCAACCGCGTTGCGACGCTGGCCGGCGCGCTGCGCGCCAAGGGGGTCGAGAAAGGTGACCGGGTGATCCTCTACATGCCGATGATCCCCGAAGCGCTGGAGGCGATGCTCGCCTGCGCCCGGCTTGGTGCGATCCATTCGGTGGTGTTCGGTGGCTTTGCGGCGCATGAACTCGCGGTGCGGATCGACGATGCCAAGCCCAAGTGCATCATCGCCGCCTCCTGCGGGCTCGAGCCGGGCCGCACGGTGCACTATAAGCCGCTGCTCGACGGCGCGATCGATCAAGCCAGCCACAAGCCCGACTTCTGCGTCATCTTCCAGCGTGAGCAGGAGGTGGCGACGCTGGTTGAGGGCCGCGATGTGAACTGGCACGGGTTCCAATACGGCGTGGAGCCCGCGGAATGCGTGCCGGTGGAGGGCAACCACCCGGCCTATATTCTCTACACCTCCGGCACCACTGGACAGCCCAAGGGCGTGGTGCGCCACACCGGCGGCCATCTGGTGGCGCTGAACTGGACGATGAAGAACATCTACAACGTCGAGCCCGGCGACCGCTTCTGGGCGGCCTCGGATGTGGGCTGGGTCGTCGGCCACAGTTACATCTGCTACGCGCCGCTCATTCACGGCAACACCACCATCGTCTTCGAAGGCAAACCCATCGGCACACCCGATGCGGGCACCTTCTGGCGAGTGATCTCCGAGCATAAGGTGAAAAGCTTTTTCACCGCGCCCACCGCGTTCCGTGCGGTGAAGCGCGAGGATCCCAAGGGCGAGTTCGTCAGGAAATACGACCTCAGCTGCCTGCAGGCCGTCTACCTCGCTGGCGAGCGTGCGGACCCGGATACCATCAAATGGGCGCAGGATCAGTTGCAGGTGCCGGTGATCGACCATTGGTGGCAGACCGAGACCGGCTTTGCCATCGCCGCCAACCCGTTGGGGATCGAAGAAATGCCGGTGAAACTGGGCTCTCCCTCGGTGCCGATGCCGGGCTACGACGTGCGTATCCTCGACGAGGGCGGGCACGAGGTGAAGGACGGTGAACTGGGGGCCATCGCCATCAAGCTGCCGCTGCCGCCGGGCACCCTGCCGACGTTGTGGAATGCCGAGGAGCGGTTCAAATCGGCCTATCTGACGCATTTCCCCGGCTACTACGAAACCGGTGACGCGGGGATGAAGGACGAGGACGGCTATCTCTACATCATGTCGCGCACCGATGACGTGATCAACGTTGCCGGCCACCGGCTCTCGACCGGCGCGATGGAAGAGGTTCTGTCGAGTCATCCCGATGTGGCCGAATGCGCGGTCATCGGCGTCAGCGATCCGCTCAAGGGGCAGCTTCCCATGGGGTTCCTGTGCCTCAACGCCGGATGCGACCGGCCGCATGACGAGGTGGTCAAGGAGGCGGTGAAGCTGGTGCGCGATCAGATCGGCCCGGTTGCGGCCTTCAAGCTCTGTGCCGTGGTCGACCGGCTGCCCAAGACCCGCTCGGGCAAAATCCTGCGGGCCACCATGGTCAAGATCGCCGACGGGGACGACTTCAAGACCCCGGCGACCATCGACGATCCGGCAATCCTTGGTGAGATCCGCGAAGCGGTGACACCACTGGGATACGCCAAGGAACCCGCCTGACGAGCCTTGCGCTCTCGGTGGGCGGCGCGTCCGGCTTGGGAGGGCCGGGCGCGTCGCGTTTTCAGAGATCCGGTTTTCGGTCAGCGGCGGGTCAGCCGTGGCTTGTCGCGTGCTCGTGCTGCGCGTGGCCAGCGCTATGGTCCGTCATGCGCGGGTCCATCATGCCTTCCTTCACGCCGAATTTCAGCAGCAGCAGGTTCACCGGGTAGGCGGCGAAGAGGCCGCAGCTTAGCGACACGATGATCGACGACCAGAAGATCACCTCGCCCATGCCGGCACCGCCCGCCAGCGTGAGATCGACGCCGATGGCGACAACCTCCATCACGGCGATCGACGGCGTTTCCGCGAGGAACGTGTCTTTCAGCGCGGCGGGCGCTGCCATGCCGTCCTGCACCAGCGGTCCGAAGGTCAGCAAGAAACCGATGACATAGGCGAAAGCGAAGGTGAGCGTGGCAGTGCCCTAGGTGCCAAGGCTCAGCAGCCCCACCGCCAGTGTCACGCCGATGATCTCGCCAAGGCCGCACCCCGAATAGCAATGCGCCACCGAGCGGAAGCCGCGCCGCCAAATACTGTCGCGGGTGATCTCCTTGCGCCCGCAGGTCCAGTAGACCGCAAGACCGACGGGGCCGGAATAGAGCACCGTCAGGATCCAGACGAGTTTCATCAGGCTCATCAGGTGGCTGTTGTTGCGGTTAAAGTCGCGGATCAGCAGGAACAGCGAGGGGATCATCAGCGCGGCTCAAAGCGCGAGACTCCAGGGCGACGAGAGAATATCGGTCAGCATGAGCGGCCTCCTTGCAAGGCCAACACGCTGCGCTGCGGCACGGTTCCTCGCGCGGGCCGGGCTGGCGGTCAGTCTGCGCCCGGCAAGAGCACGCCCACGGCCAGCTGATCGTCCGCCGCGCCGCTTTGTGCCTTGCGGTATTCGGCGGGGGTCACGCCGCGCTCGGCCTTCATGGTGCGCGACAGGTGCGGGCCGTCGCAAAAGCCGCAGGCAAGGGCGATCTCGGTGACCGAGGCTTCGGTGGTGCGCAGCCGGTTGAGCGCCCGCTCAAGACGCAGTTCGAGATAGGCGCGAAGCGGGGTCTGCCGCAGGTCTGCAAGAAAGCGCCGCTCCAGCGTGCGCCGCCCGACGCCCAGATCGCGCGCCAGATCGTCAATGGATTTGGGCATCTCGATATGCTGCTGCATCCGCAGGACGGCGCGTTTCACCAACTCGTCGCTGGCGCGGCGGGTCAGCGCCTGTCCGGGCTGCGCCTTCTCGCCGCTCATGGCGTCGTCGATCATCATGATGTTCAGGCTCTTGATCGCCGCCGACTGGCCGATGTGGCGCTGCACCAGAAACGCCGCCAGATGCGCCGCCCCGTGCCCGCCGGAGCAGGTGAGCCGGTCGCGGTCGACGACGAAGATCTGGTCCGAGACCGGGGTCTCCGCCTCGAACCGATCGATGAAGTCCTGATGGTGAAACCAGCTCACGCAGCAGCGGTAGCCGTCGAGCAGGTGCAACTGGTGCAGGATGAAAACCCCGGTGCACAGCCCGACAATCGGCACGTCCGCCGCCGCCTGTCGGCGTAGAAAGGCCATCTCGGCGGGGTTCAGCGCCGCCTCGTCGCTGATCAGCCCGCCAACCACCACAAGATAGTCATATGTCTCGGCGCTGCGCAGCCGCGTTTCGGGCTGCACCCTGACGCCGCAGCTGGAGCGGATGGGCTCGAGCGTGTCCGACAGGACGGTCCAGTCGCAGAGGATCGGCCGCGAATGGTCCCCTTCGTCGGCGGCGAGGCGCAGAACGTCGACGAAGTTGGCGAAGGCGGAAAGCGTGAAGCGGTCGGCAAGGAGGAATGCGACACGCAGGCGTTTCTGGGGGCGGCTCGGGGCAGGGGGCATGGCGGGATTCTTCATCGTTTGACGGAATCCTACAGCAGCGGACCGATTGGCGAAAGGGGCGCGCGGCACCGGCGCGTCAACTCGCGCGGCAAAACGGGGTGGAGGGCGGAGGTCGCACACCGATTTGGCGAGTCGGGTTTGGGTCGATGGCTCAACATTCATTGGGCGCAGGCGCGAAAAATAGCGCTGCGCTGGGGTGCCGAGGTGCCCTTGCGCGCGGCGGGCGCTCTGCCGCTCTGGCGTCCGTCTTCAGAAAAATGACACATGACGCGTCAGTTCATTTTCGCTGGCGCATTTCTCCACATGCGAGCCAGAGCGATCCACTAGCAATTTGCCCCAGATCACTCACTCCAGCGGGGGCAGCCCATGACTCGCTTCAACGCCTTCACCCTCCTCAAGAACGCCGTCACCGGCCACAAGGACTGGACCGAGCAATGGCCCGACAGCCAGCCGAAAGCCGAGTATGACGTGGTCATCGTCGGCGCGGGCGGTCATGGCCTCGGCGCGGCCTACTACCTTGCCACCCAGCACGGCATCACCAACATCGCGGTGATCGACAAAGGCTGGCTCGGCGGCGGCAATACGGGCCGGAACACCACGATCATCCGCTCGAACTACCTCTACGACGAGAGCGCGCGGCTGTTCGATCACTCGGTGGACCTGTGGCAGAACCTCAGCCAAGAGCTGAACTACAACGTCATGTATTCGAACCGCGGCGTACTGATGCTGGCGCACAACGTGCATGACGTGCAGAGCTTCAAGCGTCACGTCCACGCCAACCGTCTCAACGGCGTCGACAACCGCTGGCTCAGCCCGGAAGAGTGCAAGGAATACTGCCCGCCGATCAACATCTCCAAGGACGCGCGCTACCCGGTGATGGGCGGCGCTCTGCAAGAGCGCGCGGGCACCGCACGGCACGACGCGGTGGCTTGGGGCTATGCCCGCGGCGCAGCGGCGCGCGGCGTCGACATCATCCAGAACTGCGCGGTGACGGCAATCCGCCGCAATCCCGATGGCTCGGTCGCCGGGGTGGAAACGGCAAAGGGCTTCATCAAGGCCAAGAAGGTCGCCGTCTCGGCCTCGGGCCACAACACGCAAGTGATGGCCACCGCCGACGTGCGCCTGCCGCTGGAGAGCATGCCGCTGCAGGCGCTGGTGTCGGAGCCGGTCAAGCCGATCTTCCCCTGCGTGGTGATGTCGAACGCCGTGCACGCCTATTGCAGCCAGTCCGACAAGGGTGAACTGGTGATCGGCTCGGGCACCGACCAATACGTCAGCTACTCCCAGCGCGGCGGCCTGCCGCTGATCGAGCACACGGTCGCGGCCATCTCCGAGGTCTTCCCGATATTCAACCGCATGCGGATGCTGCGCAAATGGGCGGGCATCACCGACAACACGCCGGACCGCTCGCCGATCATCGGCAAGACCCCGGTGCAGAACCTCTACGTCAACTGCGGCTGGGGCACCGGCGGCTTCAAGGCCACGCCGGGCTCGGCCCACGTCTTTGCCTGGACCATCGCCAAGGACGAGCCGCACCCGATCAACGCCCCGTTCACGCTCGACCGGTTCCGCACCGGCCGGCTGATCGACGAAGCGGCAGCCGCCGCGGTTGCGCACTAAGGACGACGACCATGCTTTTGATCCATTGCCCCTATTGCGAAGAGACGCTGCCCGAGGTCGAGTTCACCTATGCCGGTGAAGCCCATATCGCGCGTCCGGAAAATCCCGCCGAGATGAGCGACGAGGACTGGCAGCAGTTCCTGTTCATGCGCGACAACGTCAAGGGCGACCACTTCGAGCGCTGGCGCCACATGCATGGCTGCGGCCGCTTCTTCAACGCCGTGCGCAACACCATCACCGACAAGTTCCTCATCACCTACAAGGCGGGCGCGCCCCGTCCCGATCTCGCCGCACTGAAGGAGGGCCAGAAATGAGCAGCTACCGCGTTTCCGGCAAAGGCCGGGTCAACAGCTCGCGCCCGGTGAACTTCACCTTCGACGGCAAGACCTATCAGGGCTTTGAGGGTGACACCGTCGCCTCGGCCCTGCTGGCAAACGGCGTGCATCTGATGGGCCGCTCGTTCAAGTATCACCGCCCGCGCGGGCCGGTGGCGGCGGGGTCCGAAGAGCCCAATGCCCTCATTGGCACCCGTCGCGGCCCGGGCCGCTTCGAGCCCAACACCCGCGCCACGGTGCAGGAGATCTGGGGCGGTCTGGAGACCACCTCGCAGAACAAGTTCCCGAGCCTGAAGTTCGACGTCGGCGCGGTGAACGACGGCGCCTATATGCTGTTCTCGGCAGGCTTTTACTACAAGACGTTCATGTGGCCGCGCAGCTTCTGGGACAAGGTCTATGAGCCGTTCATCCGCGCTGCCGCCGGTCTGGGTGTCAGCCCGACCGAGGAAGACCCCGACACCTACGCCTCGCGCAACCTGCATTGCGACGTGCTGATCGTCGGCGCCGGTCCCTCCGGCCTTGCGGCTGCGCGTGTCGCCGCAGAGGCGGGGCTGAAGGTGGTGCTGGTCGACGAGAACGCGGAAGTCGGCGGCACGCTGCTGTCCGAGCCGCAAGCGCAGATCGACGGCGCTGCCGGTTGGGATTGGATCGCCTCGGAACTGGCCGCGCTGAAAGCGGCGGGCGTCAAGGTTATGACCCGCACCACCGCCATCGGCTACTACCACGAGAACCTCATTGGTCTTTGCGAGCGTCTCACCGATCATCTCGCACAGCAGCCCGCCGATACCCCGCGCGAGCGGCTGTGGCGGGTGCGTTCCAAGCAGGTGGTGCTGGCGCAGGGCGCGCTGGAAAAGCCGCTGGTGTTCCACGGCAACGACCGTCCGGGCGTCATGCTGGCGGGCTCGGCGCAGACCTATCTCAACCGCTACGGCGTGCTGGTGGGGCAGCGCCCGGTGGTGCTGACCTCGCATGACAGCGCGTGGTATGCCGCCTTTGATCTCGCTGACGCAGGCGCGAAGGTGCAGGCCATTGCCGACACGCGAGACGGCGTCGACGAGGCGCTGCTGGCCGGCGCGCATGAGCGCGGCATCCCGGTCAAGCTCGGCCGCACCGCCACCGCCACCAAGGGCCGCTTGCGGGTCAGCTCGATCCGGCTCAACCCGGTTTCGGGCGGCAAGGTCGGCGCGGGCGAGGATATCTCGTGTGACGCGGTGCTGATGTCGGGCGGCTGGACCCCCTCGCTGCACCTTTTCTCGCACACCAAGGGCACCCTTGCGTGGGACGACGATCGCACCACCTTCCTGCCCGAGCGCACCCCCGAGGACTGCGTCATCGCCGGCGCGAGCCGCGGTCTCTGGGGCCTTGAGGCGGCGCTGAACGATGGTGCCGAGAAGGGTCGGGAGGTCATCGCGGCGCTCGGCAAGAGCGGCGACACCCGTACCTACGCAGTCGCGCAGGACCGCCCCGGCTCCGGCGTATCGCACAAGGAACTGCCGACCGATCAGAGCGCGGGCAAGGCCAAGGCCTTTGTCGACTACCAGAACGACGTGACCGCCAAGGACCTGCGCCTTGCGGTGCGCGAGGGCATGCGTTCGATCGAGCACGTCAAGCGCTACACCACCAACGGCATGGCCACCGATCAGGGCAAGATGTCCAACATCAACGGCCTGAACATCGCCTCGGATGCGCTTGGAAAGAAACAGCCTCAGGTCGGTCTGACCACCTTCCGTCCGCCCTATACGCCGACCAGCTTTGGTGCTTTCGCGGGCTATCACCGCGGGGCCCACTTCGAGGTGACGCGCAAGACCCAGATCGACCTCTGGGCCGAGGAGAATGGCGCGGTCTTCGAGCCGGTCGGCCAGTGGCGCCGGGCGTGGTACTTCCCGAAGGCGGGCGAGGACATGGACGCCGCCGTCGGGCGCGAATGCCGTGCCGTGCGCTCGAGCCTCGGCATGTTTGACGCCTCGACGCTGGGCAAGATCGAGGTCGTCGGCCCCGATGCGGTTGAATTCATGAACCGCATGTACACCAACCCGTGGACCAAACTCGCGCCGGGCCGCTGCCGCTATGGCCTGCTCTGCGGCGACGATGGCTTCATCCGCGACGACGGCGTCATCGGGCGCCTGAGCGACGACAAGTTCCACGTCACCACCACCACCGGCGGCGCGGCGCGGGTTCTGAACATGATGGAAGACTACCTGCAGACCGAGTGGCCCGATCTCAACGTCTGGCTGACCTCGACGACCGAGCAATGGTCCACCATCGCGCTCAACGGCCCGAACGCCGCCAAGCTGCTGGCACCGCTGGTCGAGGGCGTGGAACTGACCGACGAGGCGTTCCCGCACATGTCCTGCTTGGAGTGCTCCGTGGCAGGGATGCCCGCGCGCCTCTTCCGCGTCAGCTTCACCGGCGAGATCGGTTTCGAGGTCAATGTGCCCGCACCGATGGGCCGCAAGCTTTGGGAGGTGCTCTGGGAGGCAGGGCAGCAGTACGACATCTGCGCCTATGGCACGGAAACCATGCACGTTCTGCGCGCCGAGAAGGGCTACATCATCGTCGGCCAAGACACCGACGGCACGGTCACGCCCTATGACGCGGGCATGGGCTGGGCTGTGGGCAAGAAGAAGCCCGACTTCGTCGGCATGCGCGGCCTCGCGCGGCCCGATCTGGTGGCCAAGGACCGCAAGCAGCTGGTCGGTCTGCTGACCGAGGACAACAGCAAGCTCGAAGAGGGGGCGCAGATCGTCTTCGATCCCGAGCAGGCGATCCCGATGACCATGGTCGGTCATGTGACCTCGTCCTACCACTCCGACGCGGCGGGCCGCCCCATCGCGCTGGCGCTGGTGCAGGGCGGTCACGACCGCATGGGCGAGACGGTGCACATCCCGATGCCCGACCGCACGATCGCCGCCAAAATCACCTCGACGATCTTCGTCGATCCCGAAAACGCCCGCCTGAAGATCTGAGGAGGCCCTGATGAACGCTCCGCTTTCCGCCTTCCCGCCCGCCACACTGGCCGACACCTCGGCCGCCAAGGTGAGCTCGGTGCTGCCCAAGGTGCGCTTCTCGCTGCGCGCCCGCGGCGATCTGGCGCCACTCGAACAGGCCCTCGGGGTCGCGCTGCCGCGCAAGATCGGCGAGACCGTGAAGAGCGCCGTCGAGGTGGCCTGCCTCGGTCCCGACGAATGGCTGGTGCTGGCCTCCGAGGCCGCGCCGGTAGTGGATGCCTGCGCCGACGTCTATGCGAGCCTGCCGCACAGTCTGGTCGAGATCTCGGCCCGCGAGGTGACCTTCGTCATCGAAGGGCCGCGCGCCGCCGAACTGCTGACCATCGGCTGCGCCCGCGACATCGACGGAATTGCGGTGGGCTCCGCACGCCGCACGCTCTTTGACGGCGCCACCGTCACGCTCTGGCGCGACGCCGAGGACCGCTTCCGCATGGACGTCTGGAACAGCTTCGCTCCGCACCTGCTGCATCTGCTGCAGGTGGGCGCACGTGAACTTGCTGCCGAAACCCTCTGACCTGAAGGGATAATTCAATGTTCGACCGCCTGCCCAAAGGCGGCATCTCCGATGCCGTCATCGCGACCGCTGTGTCTGAAGAACTGGATCGGCAGCAAAGCCAGATCGAGCTCATCGCCTCGGAAAACATCGTCTCGGCCAGCGTCATGGCGGCGCAGGGCTCGGTGCTGACCAACAAATATGCCGAAGGTTATCCGGGCAAGCGCTACTACGGCGGCTGCGAGCATGTGGATACCGTCGAGCGGGTCGCGATCGACCGGCTCACGCAACTGTTCGGCGCGGGCTATGCCAACGTACAGCCGCATTCCGGCGCGCAGGCCAATCAGGCGGTCTTTCTCGCGCTGCTGCAGCCGGGCGACCGGATCATGGGCATGTCGCTGGCGCACGGCGGCCACCTGACCCATGGCTCGCCGGTGACCATGTCGGGCAAGTGGTTCGACGTGGTCTCCTATGAGGTCGATGCCGACAGCCATCTGATCGACATGGAAAAGGTGCGGGCAAAGGCGCTGGAAACCAAGCCCAAGCTGATCGTCGCCGGGGCGTCGGCCTATCCGCGCCAGATCGACTTCGAGGGCTTCCGCAAGATCGCCGACGAAGTGGGCGCCTACCTGATGGTCGACATGGCGCATTACGCCGGGCTCATCGCGGGCGGCAAATACCCCAACCCGGTGCCGCACGCGCATGTCGTCACCTCGACCACTCACAAGACCCTGCGCGGGCCGCGCGGCGGTGTCATCCTCACCAACGACGAGGCGCTGGCTAAGAAGCTGAACTCGGCGGTCTTCCCGGGCAATCAAGGTGGCCCGCTGATGCATGTGATCGCCGCCAAGGCGGTGGCCTTCGGCGAGGCGCTGCAGCCCGAGTTCGCCGATTACGCGGCGCAGGTGATCGAGAACGCCAAGGCGCTGGCCGACGTGCTGATGGTCGGCGGGCTTGGCATCGTCTCGGGCGGCACCGACAGCCACATGGTGCTGGTCGATCTGCAACCCAAGGGGGTGACCGGCAAGGTCGCCGAGATCGCGCTCGAACGCGCGGGGCTGACCTGCAACAAGAACGCCATCCCCAATGATCCGCAGAAACCCTTCGTCACCTCGGGCATTCGTCTGGGCACTTCGGCGGGCACGACGCGCGGCTTCCGCGAGGCGGAATTCGAGCTGATCGGCAGCCTGATCCTGCGGGTGATCGATGCGCTGTCGCACAGCCCCGAGGGCGACGCAGAGGTCGAAGAAAAGGTGCGCGCCGAAGTGCGGGCGCTCTGCGACGATTTCCCGATCTACTCTGCCGACCTCTGAGCCGAGACGAAAGTACGACCATGACCCAGATCCTCCTTACCGTTTCTTGCCCCGTGCGCACCGGCATCGTCGCGTCGATCTCGACTTATCTCGCCGAGCAGGGCTGCAACATCCACGACAGCGCGCAGTTCTCGGACCTCGCCAACGACCGTTTCTTCATGCGCCTCAGCTTCAATTCCGAAGACGGGCGCAGCCGCGAGGCGCTGACCGAGGGCTTCGCCGGGGTCGCGGAGAAGCTAGACATGGATTTCGCCTTCCATGATCCGGGCACGAAGGTGAAGGTCGCGATCATGGTCAGCCGCTTCGGGCACTGCCTGAACGATCTGCTCTACCGCTCGCGCATAGGGGCGCTGCCGATCGAGATCGTGGCGGTGATTTCCAACCATTTGGATTACCAGAAGGTCGTGGTGAACCACGACATTCCCTACTACTGCGTCAAGGTCACCAAGGAGAACAAGCCCGAGGCCGAGGCCGAGCAGATGCGCATCCTGCGCGAAAGCGGCGCGGAACTGGTGGTACTGGCGCGTTACATGCAGGTGCTGAGCGACCAGATGTGCACCGAGATGTCGGGCCGGATCATCAACATCCACCACTCGTTCCTGCCCAGCTTCAAGGGCGCCAACCCTTACAAGCAGGCCTATGAGCGCGGGGTGATGCTGATTGGCGCGACGGCGCATTACGTCACCGCCGATCTCGACGAGGGGCCGATCATCGAGCAGGACGTGATCCGCGTCACCCATGCGCAGAGCGCCTCGGATTACGTGTCGCTCGGGCGCGATGTGGAAAGTCAGGTGCTGGCACGGGCGATCCACGCGCATATTCATCGCCGGGTCTTTCTCAACGGCAACAAGACCATCGTCTTTCCGGCCAGCCCCGGCGAATACGCGTCCGAGCGCATGGGCTGACGCCTTGGCGAACTGCCTGAGGAACGGGCGTCAAGTTACGGCAGTGCAACAGGTTCGCGTGACCAGACTGCCGATTGGCGGCGGTGCCGCTCGACAGGGTTTCATCTCTCGCGCAGGCTGAGGGTGCGGCGGGCGCATTGCCCGCCGCAGCGCTCTGGAGCCCGCGATGACCTTTCAAACCCTCTGGGCCGCCACGGCCCCCGCCATGCCCGATCTGCCCGCGCTGAGCGAAAGCCGGCGCACGGACGTGCTGGTGATCGGCGGCGGGCTGCAGGGGCTTTCGACCGCGCTGCATCTGGCAGAAGCCGGGGCCGAGGTTACGCTGCTGGAGGCCGGGCAACCGGGCGACGGCGCGTCAGGACGCAACGGCGGTCAGGTGATCCCGGGGCTGAAGGATGACCCGGACACGCTCGACCGGATCTGGGGGTCGCAGGCGACGGAGTTCGCCGGAGCCACGGCAGATGTGCTCTTTGCGCTGGTCGACCGTCTGGGCATCGAGTGCGACGCGCAGCGGGCGGGCTGGATCCAAGCCGGCGACAAGCAGGTGCATCTTGCGGGGTTGCGCGAGCGCATGGCGCAGTGGCAGGCGCGCGGCGCCGCGGTCGATTGGCTGGACGCGGGGGCGATGCAACGGGCCACCGGCTCGGGCGCCTTCACCGGCGGCTGGATTGATCGCCGCGCCGGAAAAGTGCACCCGCTGAAGCTGGTACAAGGGCTGATCCACGCCGCGCAGGGGGCAGGTGCGCAGGTCTTTGCCAGTTCGCCGGTCGCCACGCTGGACCGCGTCGGACGCATGTGGCGCGCGCGGACACAAAGCGGGCCAGAGGTTTCGGCCGATCGCGTGGTCTTGGCCAGCAACGTCTATACGCCGCCGTCGCTCGACCGCAATCTGGCGCGCGCCACAGTGCCGGCAAACAGCTTTCAGATCGCCACCGCGCCGCTGAACGACGCGCAACTGTCCCGCATTTTGCCGGGCGGCGCGGTGTGTTCCGAGGTCCGACGCGTGGGCACCTATTTTCGCATCGGCCCGGAGAACCGGCTGATGATCGGCGGGCGCGGCAGTTTTGCCGACCCGCGACAGGCCAAGGATTTCGCCGAGCTCGAGCGGGAACTCGCGGCGCTGTTCGGGCCTGGGTTCAGCATTGCACATCGCTGGTTTGGTCGGGTGGGTATAACGCCCGATCACCGGGTACGGATCTGCGCGCCTGCGCCCGGGCTGCTGGCGGCCAGCGGGTTCAACGGGCGCGGCGTGGCGCTGTCGGTGGCACTCGGCAAGGCTTTTGCGGACCATCTGGCGCAGGCGACGCCGCTGCCCATTCCTCCGCTGCCAGAGATCCCGGCACTGCCGCTGCACGGGCTGCACCGGCTCTATGGCGGCATAGGCGTCCACTATTACCGGTTGCGCGACCGGCTCGATCGCTGAGCCTGGACCGGGCGCCCAAAAGGAAAAAGGCGGGCCTGAAAGCCCGCCTTTGCAATGCCATCCGGCGTGATGCTTACCAGGAGGTCAGCACGGTGCCGTGGTATTTCTCTTCGATGAACGCCTTGATCTCGGGGCTGTGGTAGGCGTCGATCAGCGGCTGAACCCAGGGCTGCTCTTCGTCACCCTGACGCACCACGATGATGTTCACATAGGGGTTGTCGGCGCTTTCCATGGCGATCGAATCCTCCTTGGGCGAGAGGCCCGAGGCGATCGCGTAGTTGGTGTTGATCAGCGCCGCGTCCAGATCGGCCAGCGAGCGCGGCAGCTGTGCGGCGTCAAGCTCCTGGAAGCGCATGTCCTTGGGGTTCTCGACCACGTCGAGCACCGTCGGCACGAGGCCGGTGCCCTCGGCCAGCTTGATCAGGCCAAGCTGCTGCAGCACCAGCAGCGCGCGGCCGCCGTTGGTGGGATCGTTGGGGATGCCCATGGTGCCGCCCTCGGGGAAGTCCTCAAGCGCGGTGATATCGTCCGAATAGACGCCCATCGGGGTGGTGATGGTGGTGGCGACCGGTGCCAGTTCAAAGCCGCGATCCTTCATCTGGTTGTCCAGATAGGGCTCGTGCTGGAACGAGTTGGCCTCAATGTCACCATCGGCCAGCGCCTGGTTCGGCACCACGTAGTCAGAGAACTCGACCACATCGATGTTCAGGCCCATGGGCTCGGCAACCTTGGCCACTTCTTCCATGATCTCTGCGTGCTCTCCGGGCGAGACACCAACCTTGATGTCTTCGGCGGTCGCGGTGCCGGCGATCAGCGCCAGAGCGGAGACGAGGGGGATCATACGCTTCATGGGATTTCTCCTTCCATCTGCGTTCTTATTATGGGCTCAGCGGCCGCGGTTGCGCGGCGCGCGCTTGTCAACCAGCCGGGCCAGCCCTTCACCGAGGGATTGCACAAGCTGGACCAGCACGATGAGGATGACCACCACCGCCAGCATGACCTCGGGCATGAAGCGCTGGTAGCCGTAGCGAATGCCGAGGTCCCCAAGGCCTTCGCCGCCGACGGCGCCGACCATGGCCGAATAGCCGATCAGGCTGACCAGCGCGAGCGTCAGGCCGAGCGTGATGCCGGGCAGCGCCTCGGGGATCAGCACCTTGCGGATGATTTGCAGCGGCGTGGCGCCCATGGCGCGCGCCGCTTCGATGAGGCCGCTGTCGACCTCGCGGATGGCGTTCTCGACCAGACGCGCGATGAAGGGCACGGCAGCGATGGTCAGTGGCACAATGGCGGCGCTGGTGCCGATCGAGGTGCCCGCAATCAGCCGGGTGAAGGGGATGATCGCCACCACGAGGATGATGAAGGGCACCGAGCGCGTCGCGTTGACGATAAGCCCAAGCACCTTGTTCACCCAAGGCGAGGACAGCAGCTCGCCGCGTTGCGACACGGCAAGGTAGACGCCGATAGGCAGGCCGAACAGCGTGCCGAGCGCGCCCGAGATGGCGACCATGTAAAGGGTCTGAAGCGTGGCTTCGATCAGCAGGTTGATCAGGTTAGCCGACATAGCCCAGCACCTCCGTAAGCAGCTCGTGACGGTCAAGATAGGCGCGGGCTTCGGCGCCGCGATCCGCGTCGACCGAGACCAGCAGGTTGCCGAAGGGGTGCGGGCCGATCTCTTCGATCGCGCCCGCGAGGATGTTGACCGGGATGCCCAGTTCCGACGTCAGCTTGGCCAGCATCGGATCGGTGGCGTGCTGCCCGGCAAAGGTGATGCGGATCACCTCTTGGCTTGGGCCCTGCGGGCGTTCGGCCTGCAGTTTGCCCGCAACAAAGCTCGGCAGGGTGATGCCGGTGATGCCCGAGAGGAACGAGCGGGTGGTCGCATGCTGCGGCGCGGCGAAGACCTCGTAGGTCGAACCGGACTCGACGATCTTGCCGCCGTCGATCACCGCCACGTGGCTGGCGATGTCGCGGACCACGGCCATCTCGTGGGTGATCAGCAGGATTGTCAGGCCGAGGTCGCGGTTGATATCCGCCAGCAGCTTCAACACGGTCTGCGTGGTCTCGGGGTCGAGCGCCGAGGTGGCCTCGTCCGAGAGCAACACCTTGGGCTGGGTGGCCAGCGCGCGGGCGATGCCGACGCGCTGCTTCTGCCCGCCCGACAGTTCCGCCGGGTAGCGGTTGCTGAATTTTTCAAGACCGACGCGACCGATGAGGTCGGTGACGCGGCGCTTGATCTCGGCACCGGGCACGCCTGCGATCTCCAGCGGAAGGGCGACGTTGTCGTAGACCGTGCGCGAGCTCAGCAGGTTGAAGTGCTGGAAGATCATCCCGACGTCGCGGCGGATGCGGCGCAGCTCTGCGGCACCGGCGCGACCGACGTCATGTCCGGCAACGCTGACCGTGCCGGCTGTGGGCTGCTCCAGCCCGTTGACCATGCGCAGCAGCGTCGACTTGCCGGCGCCGGAACGCCCGATGATCCCGGTGATTGTTCCGGGGGCGACGTCGAGGGTTACATCCTCGAGCGCCATGACTTGACCGGAGCCCTTCTTTTCGAAGGACTTTCCCAGCTTGTCGAAGGTGATCGCGGCACCTGATGTCTCTACGTCGGCCATCCGAGTCTCTTGTTTCCGTCCGGCCTCCTCCCGCGGCGCGATAGACCGGATATGCGCCGCGGACGCAAGCCCTGCCGGGCCGCGCTGGCGCAGGGGGACATGTGCGGCGGAGTGTACCACGCGGACGGAGCAGGAGGGTGTTCCGGCTTGTGACGGTCAGCGCCGGGACTGTTCGCCGCGCGGCGGCGCGGGCCGGAGGATGTTCTTTTGTTTTGGGGCGCGCGCTGACGCGCGGAACAAGGCGAAGTCGCCGGACGCGCGCTGCCTGTCCCGGCGCGCGCCCGGCTGCTGCGGCGCTAGCCTTGGCTGCGTGTCGCGAGCCAGCTGCGCCAGCTGGCCTCGCTTCCGGCAAAGGCGTTGAGATCGACTGGCCCGCGCACGCCGGGCACGAGACCGGTGCCGGTGTACTGCCAGAAGCTCCAGCGCTCGTCGGGGTAGCGCTCTGAAGGATGCGCGCTGACCGAGCGCAACCAGAACTCCGTGCCGCGCAGCGATCCGAGGTCATTGCGGGCGTAGAAATCGGGCGTCGTGTAGATCACCGGCGCGGTGCCATAGTGGCGCTCGACGATGCGAGAGAACTCGCGGATGCTGGCGCGCACCTCCGTCGCGGGCGGGCGGATGCGGCAGGTGGGCGAGAGGTGGTTCCACTCCATATCGAGGATTGGTGGCAGGTCGCCGCGTCGCTTGGGAACGTTGGCGATGAACCACGCCGCCTGCTCATGCGCGGGGCGACAGAAGTAGTAGAAATGATAGGCGCCAACGGGGACACCAGCGGCCCGCGCCCCGGCAGCGTTCTGCGCGAACGCCGGGTCGATGTGGTCGCCGCCCTCGGTGGCCTTGAGATAGCCGAAGCGGATGCCGGCGCCGCGCGCCTCGCGCCAGTCGATCACCCCTTGATAGCGTGCGGCATCAAGACCGTGCACCGGGTAGCGCGACGGGCTGATCGCGCCCCATGCGTGCGGCTTGGTGTCACCAAAGCGTCGGGGGATGCCGCTGGCGCGGTTCTCGCGAACGTAGAGGGCCTGCGTTTCGCTGGCGGAAAGGGTGGCGGTGCGTGGCGCCGAACTGCCGCAACCGCCAAGGGTTGCTGCGAGTGCGACAATCAGCGCGCCCGCCCGGACCCAGGGTCGGGGGCATGTCGTGATCATCTTCTTGTCCTGCTCTTGCCTGAGAAGAGCGTACCGCGAAAAGTGATTCACGCCATCATGTAGTTGTGCAACGTCGGGTCAGACCCAAGTGATGCGCCCGCGCCGCCGCTGAACAGGGGCGGCGCGGGACTGGTTCAGCGCTGCGAGGTCTGCCAGTCGGGATGGATCCACGGCTGTGCATTGTCGCGGGGCAGGGGCGGCTTGCCAAGGATATGGTCCGCCGCCTTTTCGCCGGTCATGATCGACGGCGCGTTGAGGTTGCCGTTGGTGATCTGCGGGAAGATCGAACTGTCGGCGACCCGCAGCCCGTCGACGCCGATCACCCGGCATTCGGGATCGACCACCGCCATCGGATCGCTCGCCGCGCCCATCCGGCAGGTGCCGCAGGGGTGATAGGCGCTCTCGGCGTGCTCGCGGATGAACTCGTCGAGCTGCGCATCGGTCTGCACCGCGTCGCCCGGCTGGATCTCGTGGCCGCGGTAGGGCGCAAACGCCTCTTGGCCAAAGATCTCGCGGGTGAGGCGGATGCAGGTGCGGAAGTCGGCCCAGTCATCTTCGTGCGACATATAGTTGAAGAAGATGCTCGGCGCGTCGTTCGGATCGGCGGATTTCAGTGTGACTGCGCCGCGCGACTTCGAGCGCATCGGCCCGACATGCGCCTGAAAGCCGTGCCCCTCCGCCGCCGCCTTGCCGTCGTAGCGCACGGCGATAGGCAGGAAGTGGTACTGGATGTCGGGGTATTCGACACCGGGTTTCGAGCGCACGAAAGCGGCGCTTTCGAACTGGTTCGAGGCGCCCGGCCCGCTGCGGGTGAACAGCCATTGCGCCCCGACCATCGCCTTGCCGAACAGGTTCCAGTGCTTGAACAGCGAGACCGGCTGGGTGGCTGCCTGCTGGATGTAAAGCTCGAGGTGGTCCTGCAGGTTCTGGCCGACACCGGCGCGGTCGGCAACCACCTCGATGCCGTGCTCTTGCAGATGCTCGGCCGGGCCGATGCCCGAGAGCATCAGCATCTTCGGCGAGTTGATCGAACTGGCAGAGAGGATCACCTCGGCCTCTGCCTTGATCACCTCGATCTTGCCCTTGCGCTCCAGCTCGACCCCGGTGGCGCGGCCGTCCTCGATCACCACCTTGCGGGCCAGCCCGCGCACCAGCTCGACGTTGCCGGTGGCCATGGCGGGCTTGAGGTAGGCCTTGTAGGCCGACCAGCGCTCGCCTTTGTAGACGGTGGCGTCAAACGGGCCGAAGCCTTCCTGCTTTTCGCCGTTATAGTCGTCGGTGGCCTCATAGCCCGCCTGCACCCCGGCCTCGACAAAGGCGCGGGTGAGGGGGTTGTCGCGCTTGCCGCGCGAGACATGCAGCGGGCCGTCCTTGCCGCGCCAGTCGGGATCGCCGCCGTGACCGCCGTCGTGCCACGTCTCCATGCGCTTGTAGTAGGGCAGCACGTCGGCATAGGCCCAGCCCTGCGCGCCCATCTCTTCCCATGTGTCGAAATCGCACGCGTGACCGCGCACGTAGACCATGCCGTTGATCGACGACGACCCGCCCAGCACCTTGCCGCGCGGGGTCGCCAGACGGCGCCCGCCAAGATGCGGCTCGGGCTCGGATTCATAGCCCCAGTCGTAGCGCTTCATGTTCATCGGGTAGGACAGCGCGCCGGGCATCTGGATGAAGGGCCCGGCATCGGTGCCGCCATGCTCGATGACGATGACCTTCCGGCCCGCTTCCGCGAGCCGGTAGGCGATGGCGCAGCCTGCAGAGCCTGCGCCGACGATGACGAATTCCGCTTGCATGGCGGACCTCCTCAGAACGGGGCCTCGGTCGGCGCCATGCCGACGTAGACCGATTTCAGCTGGCTGTAGTGATCGATGGCGGCCTTGGAGTTCTCGCGGCCCACGCCCGACATCTTGGAGCCGCCGAAAGGCGCCTCGACCGGCGTCAGGTTGTAGGCGTTGATGTAGCAGGTGCCCGCCTCGAAGCCAGCCGCGACGCGGTGCGCGCGGGTGAGGTCATTGGTGAAGACGCCGGCGGCGAGGCCGAACTGCGTGTCGTTGGCGCGGGTCAGCGCTTCTTCTTCGGTCGCGAACTTCAGCACCGACATGACCGGGCCGAAGATTTCCTCGCGGGCGATGGTCATCTCGTCGGTGACATCGGCAAAGAGGGTTGGCTCGATATAGAAACCCGCGCCGTCGATGAGCTTGCCGCCTTTCACCAGACGCGCACCTTCTTCGACGCCCTTCTTGATGTAGCCCTCGACGATCTCGCGCTGACGGGCGGAAACCATCGGGCCGATGGTGGTGGCCTCGTCCATCGGATCGCCGATCAGCGCGTTCTCCATGCGCTCTGCGACGCGGGAGACGAATGCCTCATAGAGCCCGTCCTGCACGAAGACGCGGGTGCCGTTGGAGCAGATTTGGCCGGTTGAGTAGAAATTGCCGTTGATCGCGGCCGACACGGCGCTTTCCAGATCGGCATCGTCAAAGACCACGATGGGGGATTTGCCGCCCAGTTCCATGGTCACATGGCGGATGCCGTCGGCGGCGGCGGCATAGACCTTGCGCCCCGTCGGCACCGAGCCGGTGAGCGAGACCTTGTCAGTGCGCGGATCGGTGACCAGCGCGGCGCCGACTTGGCCATAGCCCTGCACCACGTTGAAGAGGCCCGCGGGCGCGCCCGCCTCGATCAGCAGTTCGGCCAGCTTCAGCGCGGTGAGCGGGGTCATTTCCGAGGGTTTGAAAACCATCGCGTTGCCGCAGGCCAGCGCCGGGGCGGCCTTCCAGCTGGCGATCTGGATCGGGTAGTTCCACGCGCCAATGCCCACGCAGACCCCCAGCGGCTCGCGGCGCGTGTAAACGAAATCGCCGCCCGCGACCGGGATGTGTTCGCCGGTCAGCGTGCCGGCAAGGCCGCCGAAATACTCCAGTGCCTCGGCGCCCGAGGCGGCATCGGCGACCAGCGTTTCCGACATCGGCTTGCCGGTGTCATGGGTCTCGATCTCGGACAGCGCGCGGTTGTGCTCGCGCAGAAGGTCGGCAGCCTTGCGCAACACGCGGCCACGCTCGGTGCCAGACAGAGCGCCCCATTCCTTCTGCGCGGCTTCGGCGCTGGCCAGCGCCTGATCGATGATTGCCGGGGTTGCGGCATGCAGGGTGGCGATAACCTCGCCGGTGTGCGGATAGATCACCTCGATCTTCTCGCCTGCGGTGTCTTCGACGTAGCGGCCGTTGATGAAGTGGCTGCCGGCGGGTTGATAGGATGTGGTCATGTTTACTCCTGAGGTCCTGCAAGGGGGGCCATGGGGTCCGGGTCGGCCTCCGCCATGGAGATGTCGTCGTTTTCGTGGACTTCGGTGCATTCGGCGGCGATCGCCCGCAGCACGTGGTTGGCGCCTTCCGAGCCATCGACGTCGCCGAGGGCTTCTTCGGGCGTGCGCAGCATCTTGGTGTCCAGCGCGTAGCGCAGGTAAAGACCGTCGATCAGACCGCCGATCCGGCGTGCCACGTCCGGGGCGCGTTCGCGAATCTTCGGGCGCAGCGCATAGACGAGGTTGCTGTGCAGACGGCGCTGGTAGAGATGCAGCAGCCGCCGCGCCTCTTCCGAGCGCAGCGCGAGCGCATAGAAATTGACCCATGCCGAGATCGCCTCGCGGCGGAAGCTGCCCATGCCGAAACTGGCCTGCACGATGGCGTCCATGCGGGCGTCGGGGGTCTTTGCTCCGGCCAGCGCCTGCGTCACATCTGCCTTATATTCTGCGAGGATAGAGCGCATCGCGGCCAGGAACAGCGTGTCCTTGTCATGGAAGTAGTGGAACGCCAGCCCGGGCGAGACACCGGCGCTTTTGGCGATCTGACTGGTGGTGACGTTCAGGGTGCCCGACGCGCCGATCTCGCGGATCGTCGCGGCGATCAGGTCCTTGCGCCGTTCTTCCTCTGACTTGCGTGCCATTTCGGTCTCCGCCGGATTGCTGGTTGCTTTTCTCAGATACCTCGGTATTAATTGACTCGTCAATCAATAACTCAGACTTCATCAAGCTAACCTCCAAAGGGGACCCTATGAAACTCGTACTGACCACCTCCGCTCTCGCTCTTTGCGCAACCGCCGCCGCTGCAGATTGCTCCAAAGTCAGGTTCTCGGACGTGGGCTGGACGGACATCACAGCGACCACCGCCGCCACCTCTACCGTGCTGAAAGCATTGGGATATGACACCGAAACGAGCCTGCTTTCGGTGCCGGTGACCTATGTTTCGCTGGAGCAGGGCGACATGGACGTTTTCCTCGGCAACTGGATGCCGACGATGGAAGGCGACATCGCGCCCTACCGCGAGGCCGGAACCGTCGACACGGTGCGGGCGAATCTCGAAGGTGCCAAATACACGCTGGCGACAAACGCCGCCGGTGCGGAGCTTGGTATCGAGAGTTTTGGCGACATCGCCGAGCACGCCGACGCGCTCGACGAAACGATCTACGGGATCGAGCCCGGCAATGACGGCAACCGACTGATTATGGATATGATCGAGGCCAACGCCTTCGGCCTCGAGGAATTCGACGTTCGCGAAAGCTCGGAGCAGGGCATGCTGAGCCAGGTCGACCGTCTGACCGACCGCGACGAGCCGGTGGTTTTCCTCGGCTGGGAACCGCACCCGATGAACGCCAACTTCGACCTGACCTACCTGTCGGGCGGTGATGATTGGTTCGGCCCGAACTACGGCGGCGCTACGGTCTATACCAACACCCGCGCCGGTTATGTCGAGGAATGCCCCAACGTTGGCCAACTGCTGACCAACCTCGCGTTCACCCTCGAGATGGAAAACGAGATCATGGGCGCGATCCTCAACGATGGCGAAGAGGCCGAGGACGCGGCGACCGCATGGCTCAGCGCCAACCCCGAAATCCTTGACGGCTGGCTCGAGGGGGTGACCACTGTGGAAGGTGAACCGGGTCTTCCTGCGGTGAAATCCGCACTGGGCCTCTGATCCGAGGTGTGCGCTCGGCGTCTCCGCGACCGCGCGGGGGCGCCTGCCTCCCTCCCGAACTCTCTTAGACAAGGAGTGCCGCCTTGGACTGGCTGACCTCGTATAAAATTCCCGTCGGCGATTTCGCGGCCGCCATCTTCGAAGGCATCCGCGACCACGCCGAAGGCTTTCTCGATCTGCTTTCCGTCGTTCTGGAAGCGATGATCGATGGTATTCTCTGGGTGCTGCAAGAGCCCCACCCGTTCATCATCATCGCTGTCTTCGTCGCCTTCGCATGGGCGATGCAGCGCAGCTGGAAAATTTGCGCCTTCATCGCGCTCGGCTTTGTGTTCATCCTCAACCAAGGCTACTGGGAAGAAACCACCGAGAGCCTGACGCTGGTGCTGTCGGCCTGCGTGGTCTGCATGGCCATCGGTGTGCCGGTGGGGATCGCCGCGGCGCATCGACCTCGGCTCTACGCGGTGCTGCGCCCGGTGCTCGACCTGATGCAGACGCTGCCGACCTTCGTCTACCTGATCCCGGCGATCGTGTTTTTCGGCATCGGCATGGTGCCGGGCCTTATCGCCACGGTGATCTTCGTGCTGCCCGCGCCGATCCGCCTAACCCAGCTGGGCGTCTCCTCGACCCCCGAGCGTCTGACCGAGGCGGTGCGCGCCTTTGGCGGCACCGACCGCGACGTGCTGTTCAAGGCCGAGCTGCCCTATGCGCTGCCGCAGATCATGGCGGGCCTCAACCAGACCATCATGCTGGCGCTGTCGATGGTGGTGATCGCCGCCCTCGTGGGCGCGGACGGGCTTGGCGTGCCGGTGGTGCGCGCGCTCAACCAAGTGAACACCTCGCTGGGCTTCGAAAGCGGGCTGGTGATCGTGGTGGTTGCCATCCTTCTGGACCGCATGCTCAACTTCGGAGGCGACAAGAAATGACCACGGCTGTCAAAATCGACAATGTCTCCATCGTCTTCGGCGACGAGCCTGACACGGCGCTGCCACTGATGGACGAGGGGCTGGACCGCGCCACGATCCAAGAGCGGACCGGTCAGGTGCTGGGCGTGCACGATTGCAACCTCGACGTTCAGGAAGGCGAGATCCTCGTGCTGATGGGCCTGTCGGGCTCGGGCAAGTCGACGCTTCTGCGCGGCGTCAACGGGCTCAACCCGGTGGTGCGCGGCGGGGTGCACGTGCGTGAGGGCGATGCGCTGGTCAACGTGACCGAGGCCGCTCCGACCGACCTGCGCCGCATCCGCCGCGAGCGCGTCGCCATGGTGTTCCAGCAATTTGGTCTGCTGCCTTGGCGCTCGGTTGCCGAGAACGTCGGGCTGGGGCTCGAACTGGGCGGTATGGGAAAGGCCGATCGCCGTAAGAAGGTGCTTGAACAGCTTGAACTCGTAGGGCTTTCCGACTGGGCTGACAACAAGGTCGGCGAGCTATCGGGGGGCATGCAGCAGCGCGTCGGCCTTGCGCGCGCCTTTGCCACCGAAGCGCCGATCCTGCTGATGGACGAGCCCTTCTCGGCGCTCGACCCGCTCATTCGCACCAAGCTGCAGGACGAACTTCTAGAGCTACAGGCCAAGCTCAAGCGCACGATCATCTTCGTGAGCCACGATCTCGACGAAGCGTTCAAGATCGGCAACCGCATCGCGATCATGGAAGGGGGCCGTATCGTGCAGTGCGGCACGCCGAACGAGATCGCGGGCGATCCGGCGAACGATTACGTCGAAGAGTTCGTGGCGCACTCCAACCCGCTCAGCTTCCTGCGGGCCAAGGACGTGATGCAACCCGTCGAAGGCACAGCAGATGTCGAAGTCGACGAAGAGACCCCGGTGCTCGATTTCGCCGCGGCGATGACCGAGCGCAACGCGCCCGTGGCGGTGACCCGCGGCGGCGTGCGCGTCGGGCTGGTGACACCGGCAACGCTGCTGGAGCGGCTGGTGACACAGTAAGCTGGTGACACAGTAAAATGTGAGCGGACCACTTGACCGAAAACGGGAGGTGCCTGAAACGGCGCCTCCCTTTTTCTTTGCGCCGCAGCACCTCAGCGCCCTGTCAGCCTCCGGGACGGAACATCAGCAGAACCCGCGTCCGCGATCGCGCCTGCCGGCCCTCGCGCTCTTTCAGCACCTGCCGACGCGCCAGAAGCAGCGTTTCCAGCGCCTTCTGCCGCGCATTGTAGAGCTGGCGCACTTTTGAGCCACGGTTGCCGATATGCACGAACATGTGCTGCCGCGCGCTTGGCACCAGCTCTGCCACGCGGCGCTGCGCAAGGCGAAACGCCTCGTCCGCCTCGAACCAGGCCTGATAGGATTTCAATAGAAGTCGTCGTGATGCGGTTGCCATGCCTCTCCTCCCAAGGAATGCAGCGGTCCCGACAGACTCAAAGTATAGCGCGGCAAGGCTGGGCTGTCAGCCCGGCGCAGCGTCGCAGGAGCGGCTCAGACGCCGCCGCGCGTGGTGCCGACCACCCATGGCAGCACTTCGGCCAGTATGCGCGAGCTGCCCCGGTCGAAGGCGGCGACCAAGGTTTCGGTCTCGGTGTTCGCGGCGGGCTCTGTCACTTCGAAGACCTGCGATGCGACGACCGAGGCATCGCGCTCGCGGACCAGACGCAGCATGATGCGGATGCGCACCCCGGCGCCGCCCTCGAATCCCTGCGCTTGAAAGTCGGTCAGCTCGCCCAGCAGTGCGTAGTCTGCTTGCGTGCCCAGCGGGGCGCGCCCGACCGATGCAAAGGCGCCAGTTTCCGAAAGGCTGCGCACCAGCAGCGTCTGCAGCATCGCCGGTGCCTCGTCCGACCAGCGCACCTCGGGCAGATATTGGGCCTGCAGCGGGGCCGGGCGGATCATGATCCTCTCGGTCGACAGCGCGCCGCTTGCAATCGGCGTCTCGACAACCAGTTCGCCGCGGCCGCGCGCGCTGCTCCGTTCGATCGGCGGGGTCTGCAACTCGTAGATTTCCAGCGGCGTCGAGGCGTCGTCCAGCGCGGCGATGGCACCGCAGCCAGAGAGGCCGAGGGCAAGCAGGAGCATGGGAATGCTGGATCGCAGGGGCATGGGTCTACCTTCGGTATTCTGGGGCGCGCTGGTCGAGGAAGAAGCGGCTCGGGTCGCGGCGGATCTGGGTGGTCAGCGCGTCGAGGTTGTCGATCAGGGCGCGCGCCTCGGCGGCGAGACGCCCAAACTGGGGCAGGGCGGTGGCGGTGAAATCGCGCAGCGCCGGGCGCGCGTCGCTCACCGTGCCCTCAAGCCCAGAGAAGGCCGACGCCGCCGAGCGGCTGGCGCTGCGCAGTTCGCTGGTGATCTCGGGGATCTCTCCGGCGACGGTGCCGATCGCGCTTTCCAGCCCGGACAGGGTGTCGCGCAGCTGTGCGGTGATCTGCCCGACCTCGTCGCGGATCACCCGGTCGGCGCCATCGAAGGCGCGTTCGGCGGCAACCAGCGCCCGGTCGCCCGTTTCGAGCGTGCCGTTGATCGCCGAGAGGGTGTCGTTGGCGTTGGCAAAGGTGGTGCGGGCGGCCTCGAGCGTCGTCGCGGCGTCTTGCGCCAGCCCGTCAAGCTGCCCGGAGGCCGAGGTCAGATCGGCCCCCACCGTGTCGATGGTCTGCGCCGCCGAGCGGGTGGCGCTGCGGATGTCCTCGAAGATGGCGGTCAGATCGCCGCCGGCGGTCTGGCCAAAGTCGCGGATGACCGAGGTGGCCTCTGCGGTGGCCGTGCGCAGCTCGGCAATCAGCGCGCTGGCATCATCCGCCAGCAACCCGTCGAGCCGCTGCGCCGCGCCATCCACGCTGCGCGAGGTCTGCGTCAGATCGGCGACCAGCGCGTCGATCGAGGCCAGCGTCTGCTGCGCCTCGGTCAGACGCTGGGTCGCGTTTTCGCCGGTGGTGGTGAACGTCCCGGCCAGCGCCTCGGCGCGCGCGCTGAGCGCGGCGAAGCGGGTCTCGATGTCGGCAACCGAGCGCTGCACCTGATCGGTCGCGGGCCCGAGCCGCGTGGTGATGTAGTCCTCGGCGGTCTGCACCGCGCCAGAGCCCTGCGACACCAGCCCGCGCGCTTCCTCCGACAGCGCTTCGACCGAGCGGATGGCGTTACTGGCGTCCTGAAGCGTGGTGCCGGCGTCGCGGCTCAGCGTGTCGATGCTCGCGGTGATGGTCTCGATCCCGTCGGCGAACCCGTTCACCGAGTCCGCCACCGAAGAGATCGCGTCGAGCGTGTTGGTCAGATCCGCCGAGGCACTCTCGACGTTCTCGAGAATGCGCCGCACCTGCGCCTGCGTCTCACCGCCGATCAGTGCCCGCATCTCGCGCACAAGCTCCAGCGTTTCCGACAGGATCTCGGGGCCCTCTTCGGTCAGCGACTGCAACGCCGACTGGCCGGCCTGAATCTTTGGCACCGTATCTTCGGATTGCTCGGACAGCAGCCGCGCGCCGGGGCTGCCGCTGGTGATGCCGACATAGGCGACGCCGGTCACGCCCTGCGCCTCGATCGTCGCCACAGAATTGCTGCGCACCGGCGTGCCGTCGGCCACCTCGACCCGCACCCGCACAGAGCCGTCGCCCTCGGGCGAGAGACCAAGGCTGACGACCTGTCCCACCGGCAAGCCGGAAAAACGCACGTCGGACGCGATGCTCAGGCCGGAGACGGACGGATAGTCGATGTCGTAATAGTCGAACTGCTTGTCGAGCTCGACGTTGGCGAACCACAGCAGGAACCCCAACAGGCCGATAAAGCCCGCGATGGCGAAAGCGCCGACAAGAACGTAGTTGGCCCGCGTTTCCATGGTCAGTCAGCCCCGGTTGCCTGCCCGTCGCCGCCCGTGGGCTGCGCCGCGGCCTGCGCGAGACGGGCCCGCGGTCCGGTGAAATACTCCTGCACCCAAGGGTGATCGACCTCCAGCATCTCGTCCAGCGTGCCGGTGACAAGGACGCGTCGCTCGGCAAGGACCGCGATACGGTCGCAGGTTGCATAGAGCGTGTCGAGGTCATGGGTGACGAGAAAGACGGTAAGTCCCAGCGCTGTGGTAAGATTGTTGATCAGCTGATCGAAGGCCGCGGCGCCGATCGGGTCGAGCCCGGCGGTCGGCTCATCGAGAAACACGATCTCGGGATCGAGCGCCAGCGCCCGCGCCAGCCCCGCGCGCTTGCGCATGCCGCCTGACAACTCCGAGGGGGTGGCATCGCCCGCGCGATACGGCAGGCCGACCATCGACACCTTCAGATCGGCCAGTGCGCGGCGCAGCGGGGCGGTCAGCCCCGGGATCCGGTGCAAAGGCACCTCGACGTTCTCGCGCACGGTCAGCGAGGAAAACAGTGCCCCGTCCTGAAACATCACGCCCCAACGGTCATCCAGTTTCTCGCGCTCTGCGGCGCTGGCGGTCCGCACCTCGGTACCAAAGGCCTCGATCTGGCCAGCGGCGGGCGTCTCCAATCCGGTGATGGCGCGCAGCAGCACCGACTTGCCTGTGCCCGAGCCGCCGACCACGCCCAGCACCTCGCCGCGGTAGACATCCAGATCAAGGTCTTCGTGCACCACATGCGTGCCGAACTGCGTGCGCAGGCCGCGCACCCGGATCACGGTGTCACGTGGCGCGCTCACAGGCCCAGCTCCGCGAAGAAGACAGAGAACAGCGCATCGGCGACGATCACCGCGAAGATGGCTGTCACCACCGCGCTGGAGGTCATGCGGCCGAGCGATTCCGCGTCGCCTTTCACTTGCATGCCCGCGTGGCAGCCCACCACGCCGATGATCACCGCAAAGACCGGCGCTTTCACCAGACCGACGATCACATGAGACACATCGGTGCCCTCGATCAGCCGGGTGCGGAACATCGAGGGAGAGATCCCCAGCTCGATCCAAGACATCAGCGCGCCGCCGAACAGCCCCATGATGTCGGCGACCAATCCAAGGATCGGCAGCATCAGCAGCAGCGCGAGGATGCGGGGCACAAACAGCACGGTCACCGGGTCGAGCCCGAGCGTGCGCATCGCATCGATCTCCTGCCGCATCTTCATCGAGCCGATGGCGGCGGTGAACGCCGAGGCGGTGCGCCCCGCGACGATGATCGCGGTCAGCAGAATGCCTAGCTCGCGCAGCACCGATATGGCGATGAGATCGACGACAAAGACCTCGGCGCCGAATTGCCGCAACTGGCTGGCCCCCTGAAAGGCCAGAACCACGCCGATCAGGAAGGCCATCAGCGACACGATGGGCACGGCGCGCAGACCGACATCGTCGCAATGGGCGACCAGCGAGGTGAAGCGAAACTCGCGCGGATGGGTCACCACGCGCAGCAGCCCGGCGAGGAACAGACCAAGGTAGGCCAGCAGCCCGCGCAGAAAGCCAAAGCTGCCGATCACCCGCTTGCCGGTGGCCTCGAGGAAAGCCTTGGGGCCGCGCGGTGCCTGTGGCGGGGCATCGGGTTGCGGCATGGCGCGGCGGACAGTGTCCAGCAGCAGGGCAACCTCGTCGCTGGCGCCGTCATACTGCACCCGCGCGCCCGTCGCCGCCACGCGCTGTTCAAACGCGATCAGCGCCCAAGCGCCCGCCGTGTCGATGCGGGTGACCTCATCCAGCCCAAGCCGCACATCGCCAACCGGCGCATGCCCGGCGGCGCCGGACAGTCGCGCATCAAGCTCGGCCACCTCTCGCACGGTCAGCGGCCCGGCCAGGGCGATGCGCCCGTCCTTGACTGATTCTGTGTGCTGAACCTGCACCTGCTCGGCGCTCATGAGCGGGCCTCCTTCCGGCCTATGCCGCTCATTTTGAAAGGCTTTGCCGGATAGTGCCAGCGCAATTCATCGTGCTCGTGGGGACCTGTTGCCGCGTTGGCGCATGCTTGGGGCGTTGAAGGGCACCACCGAGATGGCGCGGTGCGAGGCTTCTGGCACAGCCGAAGTACACGTTTGAGTGGAGCCGCCGCATGATTTTTGAGCACTTACAGGGTGCACAGGAAGTCGACGTGGTTAATCGATTAATTAGCCGTTGACCGTCGCTTTATGCCCTGATTAATCGTTTTACCAACGAGGACATCATGGCCAGCATCAAGCAGATCGCACAGGATATCGGCGTGTCGACCGCCACGGTTTCGAATGCGCTCTCCGGCAAGGGGAGGGTGTCGAAAGATCTGGTGGATCGTATCCGCAGCCGCGCCGCCGAGCTTGGCTATCAGCCGAGCAGCGCCGCGCGGGCCCTGAAAACCGGACAAAGTGGTATCCTTGGGCTTGTCATGCCCGATCTGACCAACCCGCTGTTTCCGCGTATCGCGCAGAACCTCTCGATCGCCGCTGAGGCACGGGGGCTGGGAATCCTCATCGCCGATTCTCGCGGCAGCGAGGCACGGCAGGCCGAGGCGCTGCAACGGCTCGTCGGTCGCGGTGTCGACGGGGTGGTGATCGTGCCGCAAAAAGGCACGTCGCCCGAGGTGACCGGCCTGCCATCGGTGACCATCAACACCGTGTCGGACCAGCGCAACACCGTTTCAGCCGACCATGCGGGCGGCGGCGCGCTCGTCGGGCGGCACATGCGCGATCTTGGCCACCGCCATGTGGTGCTGCTGGGCGGCGATGCCGTGTCGGACGTGCAGCAAGACCGCATGCGCGGCATGATCGAAGGATTGGGCGCTGCGGCGCAGGTCGCCACCGTCTGGGGCGAGCAGGGGCTTTCAGCGTTGCCGAAGCATGTCACGCAGGGCGCCACGGCTATTCTGGCCACCTCCGACCTTCTGGCGCTCGGCGCGCTTTCGCATCTTGCGCGCGCGGGCCTGTCGGTGCCGCATGATGTCAGCCTGACCGGCTTTGACGATCTGCCCATCGCCCCGGCGATGCACCCGGCGCTGACCACGACGTCGCAGGATATGAAGACCATCGCCGAGCACGCGCTGCAGGTGCTGACCGGCATGATCGCAGGAGAGGCGGCCCCGACGCGCGGCCACACAGTGCCGATGCAACTGGTGCCGCGCGCCTCGACCGCGCCGCCGCGCGCGTAACGACCAGCAACTTACGTTCCCGACCAACACGGAGTGACTGCCATGAAGACCACGCTTTCCATCCTCGCACTCGCCAGCGCGCTCGGCACTGCGGCGCAGGCCCAAGACAAGACGCTGACCATCTCGGTCTATTCCTTCGCTCAGGACGAGTACAAAGAAGCGCTCTACGATCCCTTCGAGGAAATCTGCGGCTGCGATCTGGTTGTCGAGACCGGCAACAGCGTCGAACGCATGGCGAAGATCGAAGCCAACGCCGCCAACCCGGTGATCGACATGGCCGTCATCTCGACGCAGGACGCACTTGCCCTTGCGCGTAAGGACCTGATCCAGCCGCTCGACACCGCCAAGCTCGACAGCTTTGACAAGCTCTACGAAAGCGCCAAGGACCCGATCGGCGACAATATGGCCGTCGGATACACATTCTACGCGAGCTCCATCGTCTATCGCTCTGATCTGGTGGACATCCAAAGCTGGGGCGATCTGCTCGGCGGGGATCTGGCCGGTCAGGTTGCGCTGCCGAACATCACCGGCACGCAGGGCCCGCTGACGGTGATGATGCTGGGCAAGTCGATGGATCAGGAAGGCGACCTCGCGCCGGTGATCTCGGAGATCGGCGCGCACGCCGATGACATCGTGACCTTCTACTCGCGCTCGTCGGAGCTGGTGCAGCTGATGAACCAGCAAGAAGTCATCGCGGCCCCGGTTGGCCGCTTCGCATGGGGCAGCTTCAAGAACGCAGGCCTGCCCTTCGCCTGGGCCGAGCCGGCAGAAGGTCAGGCCGGCGGCATGAACGTCATGGTGATGACCAAAGACAACGGCAACGAGGACCTGGCCTACCAGTTCATGGATTACTGGCTGTCCACCGAAGTGCAGACGAAGATCGGCGAAATGCTGATCGACAGCCCGGCCAACAAGGAAGTCGAGCTGAGCGAAGAGGCCGCAGGCAACCTCACCTATGGCGCCGATGTCATTGAATCGCTGAACATCCTGCCCGCCGCCGAAGTGCTCGACAAGCGCGAGGGCTGGGTCGAGCAGTGGAACACCGAGGTGATCCAGTAACCACATCGCCGGGGGCACCCTCCCTCCCTTGCAGCCCCCGCGAACGGCCATGGACGCCACTTGTTTCCCGGCGTCCATGGCCCCCGAACCCCCTGATCGCCTGCGGCCCCGGTGGACCCGGTGGTCCCATGCGATCCGGTCGCTCCGCCCGCGGGCCGAGCGCAGTCCGACCCACCGCCTCAGAGAGAGGGGAACACGCCTCATGTTTCGCAACACCCGAGAGGGGCTGGCTCTGGCGCTTCCAGCGGCCATCTTCTCGACGCTCCTGTTCCTTGTGCCGGTGGGCATCTTGCTGTCGGAAGCTTTCCGCGGCGACGGCGCCGGCTGGTCGCTGCAGGGCTACATCGATTTCTTCTCGACCCCGCTGAACCGTACGGTCTTTCTGCGCACGCTGAAGCTGGGCGTGCTGGTGGCGGGCACGGCGGCGGTGATCGGCTACGCCGCGGCTTTCTGCATCGTCAACCTTGGCCCCAAGTCGCGCGGCAAGGTCTTTGGCATGGTGGTGCTGCCGCTGATGATCTCGCCCGTGGCCCGGACCTACGCATGGATCGTGATCCTTGGCCGCACCGGCATCGTCAACGAGACGATCACCGGGCTTGGCCTCTCGGACACGCCGCTGCGGCTGCTGTTCACCGAGACCGCCGTGTTCCTTGGCCTGCTGCAACTGTTCCTGCCGCTGATGATCATCAGCCTTGTTTCGGCGATGGAGAACATCCCGCGCGACGTGATCCCCGCCGCCCGCGTTCTGGGCGCCAGCTGGCTGTCGGTCTTCTTCAAGGTGATCCTGCCGCTGACCAAGGAAGGGCTCGTCATCGGCGGCACACTGGTCTTCACCGGCGCGCTCACCGCCTATATCACCCCGGCGATCCTTGGCGGCTCCAAGGTGCTGATGCTGGAAACGCTGCTCTACCAGCGGGTCAATGTGTCGAACGATTTCGTCTCGGCCAGCGTCATCGCCATGATCCTCATCGTCATGTCCTTCTCGGCGAACCTGCTGCTGAAGCGCATCGCCACCGCCCGGAGCTGACCTCATGAACACCTCCATGCGCCATCTCGCCAACTGGTCGATCCTCGGCCTGACGCTCACCTTCCTGATCGGGCCGTTCCTGATCATCATCCTCGCCGGGGCCTCGGACACCGAATACCTCGCCTTCCCGCCCGAGGGGCTGACCCTGCGCTGGTATCTCAAGGTCTTCACCGTCGAGAGCTTCCGCGCCTCTTTCCTGCTGTCGATGGCACTGGCGGTCTTCGGCACGCTGGCGGCGCTGCTGCTTGGTGTGCCAGCGGCCTATGCGCTGAACCGCTACGACCTGCCGATGGCCGAAACCGTGCGCACCATCGTCGCAGCCCCGATCATCGTGCCCGGCATCATCGTCGGCCTCGCGCTGCTGCGCTACATGGTCGTGCCCACCGGCGTCACCGTCACGCTGGCGCTCTTCATGGCGCACACCGCGCTGGTGCTGCCCTATGCGGTGCGCGTGGTCTCCTCGTCCATGCACAATCTACGTGCCGACATGGAAGAGGCGGCGGTGCTGCTGGGCTGTTCGCGCCTGCAGGCCTTCACCAAGGTGGTGCTGCCGAACATCCGCGGCGGGGTGCTCGCCGCCTTCATCCTCGGCTTTGTCACCTCCTTCAATCAGGTGCCGGTCTCGCTGTTCCTGTCGGGCCCCGGGGTCCGCACCCTGCCCATCGACATGCTCGCCTACATGGAGATCACCTTCGATCCCTCCGTCGCCGCGCTCTCGGCGCTTCTCGCCTTCATGTCGCTCGCCATCGTCTTCACCGCCGAACGCCTGCTGGGATTTTCTCGCTATGTCTGACGCCTTCGTCCAACTCTCCGACCTCACCCTCAGCTACGGCAAGTCGGTCGCCGTACCGAACCTCGACCTGTCGATCCGTGAGGGTGAGTTGATCGCGCTGCTCGGGCCGTCGGGCTGCGGTAAGACCACCACCATGCGGGCCATCGCCGGTCTGCTGTCGCCGACCGGCGGCAGCATCACCATCGACGGGCGAGACGTGACCCGCGTGCCCGCCAACAAGCGCGGCATCGGACTGGTGTTTCAAAGCTACGCGCTGTTCCCGCATCTCACCGCCTATGAGAACGTCGCCTTCGGCCTGCGCCTGCAGAAGCTTCCCGAAGCCGAGATCAAGGCGCGCACCGAGGAAGGGCTGGCCACCGTCGGCCTCACCGGTTTTGAGAAGCGCAAACCCGCCGAGATGTCGGGCGGTCAGCAGCAGCGCGTGGCGCTGGCGCGCAGCCTCGTGATGCGGCCGAAGGTGCTGCTGCTCGACGAGCCGCTGTCGAACCTCGACGCACGGCTGCGTCTCGAGATGCGGACCGAACTGCAGCGGGTGCAAAAAGAGACCGGCATCACCATGGTCTTTGTCACACACGATCAGGCCGAGGCGCTGGCGCTGGCCGACCGTATCGTGCTGATGAGGGACGGCAAGATCGAGCAGCTTGGCACACCGTCGGACCTCTACGCGCGGCCCGAAAGCGCGTTTGCCGCGGAATTCATGGGGTTCGAGAACATCTTTAAGGTTGAAGAGGGGGCGCTGACCTCCGCTCAGGGGCGTTTGCCGCTCAGCGACAGCACCGACAGCGCGATCCTTGCATGGCGTCCCGACGCGGTGACCGTGGGCACAGGCCCGCATCAGGGCCGGGTCGCCGCCTGCAGCTTTGCCGGCGCCCACCGCGAATATGTCATCGACAGCGCCATCGGCCCGATCAAGGCGGACGCCGCGATTGATCTGCCGGAGGTCCCGCTGGGCGAGACCATTGCCTTCGACCTGCCGCTCTCGACCGCGCGGGGCCTCGCGGCATGAGCCTCTGGGTCGACACCGATTACGGCTTTGATGACCTCTGGGCTATGCTGGTTCTGCGGCGCTACGGGGTGTCCGTGGAGGGCATTTCGCTGGTCGCCGGAAACGCGCCGCTGCCGGAGGTCATCCGCAATGCGCTCGGCGCCGCGCAGGCCTACGGGCTGGACGCGCCGCTGCATGCGGGGGCCGATCAGCCGCTGAAACGCGAGGCCGAAACCGCGCAAGCCATTCTAGGCGAGCGGGGCATGGAAAGCCGGGGCCGCTTTCTGCCCGATGTGGACGGGCCGCAGCCGCCCGACGATGCCGTGGATGCGCTGGCCAACTGGCTGATGCAGGACGGCCCGCGCGAGGTGCTTGCGCTGGGGCCGCTGACCAATATCGCACTGCTTGTGCAGCAGCACCCGCAGGCCGCCGCGCGCATCACCCGGCTGGTCTGGATGGGCGGCAGCAACGGGCCGGGCAACCATTCGCCGCTGGCCGAGTTCAACGCGCTGTGCGACCCCGAGGCGGCAGATGTGGTGGCGCATGCCGGCCTGCCGCTCGACGTGATCGACCTGATGATCTGCCGTCAGGCGCGGTTCGGCCCGGCGGAGATGCCGCAGACCGATCCGCTGACCGCCGATCTGCTGGGCGGCTACCTCGATATCGGTCTCAGCCGGGGACGCGATGGCATGGCGATCTATGACCCGGTGGCAGCGCTGGCGCTTGTTCGCCCCGACGCCTTCACCTTCGAGCCGCAGAGCCTGACTGTGTCGGTGAGCGAGGGCGAAACCTACGGCGCGACCCGCTTCAGCCCCGACCCGGCGGGGCGCACCCGCCTGCCGACGGCCCCGCGCGAGGACATCGCGCGTCTCTGCCTCGATGCGCTGCGTACGGAGGCCGCCGATGAGCTTTCCCGCTGATCTCAACGACCCTGAACTGCGCGCCCGCGCGGTGCGCGCGGCGCGCGGCGAGGCGCCTTTCGATCTGCTGGTCGAGGGCGGCGAGTTGCTCGACATGGTCACCGGGCGAACCCGCCGGGCGGATATCGGCATCACCGGCCCGCTGATCGCCAGCGTGCACGCGCCCGACCCGGGCCGCCCCGCCGAGGCGCGGATCAGCGCCCATGGGCAGACCATCGTGCCGGGGTTCATCGACAGCCATATGCATGTGGAAAGCTCGATGATCACCCCGGCGGACTACGCCTCCGCCGTGGTGCCGCGCGGCGTAACCACCGCGCTGTGGGACCCGCATGAGCTGGCCAATGTGGTCGGCGAGGCGGGGCTCGAACACGCCTGCGCCTCGGTCGCGGGCCTGCCGCTGCGGCTCTTGCCGCTGGTGCCGACCTGCGTGCCTTCGGCCCCGGGGTTCGAGGCCAGCGGCGGCGACTTCACCCCCGAGACCGTGGCCCGCTGGCTGGCGCGTCCAGACACCCATGGCGCGGCCGAGCTGATGACCATGCAGCCGCTGCTGGAGGGCGATCCGCGCGTGGCGGGCATCGTTCAGGCCGGGCTGCAAAGCGGCAAGCGTGTCTGCGGCCATGCGCGCGGTCTGACCGGGGGCGATCTTGCGGGATTTGCCACTGCCGGTGTTGAAACCGACCACGAACTGACCGGTGCCGCCGACCTCATGGCCAAGCTCGAGGCGGGGTTCACCATCGAACTGCGCGGCTCGCACCCGCATCTGCTGCCGGAACTGGCCGAGGCGTTGCTGAAGCTTGGCGAACTGCCACAGACGGTGACACTCTGCACCGATGACATCTTCCCCGATGATCTGGCCTCCAAGGGCGGTCTCGACGGGGTGATCCGGCTGCTGATCTCCTGCGGTCTGCCGCCGCTGTGGGCTTATCGCGCCGCCACGCTGAATGCGGCGAGCCGTATTGGGCGGCCTGATCTGGGGCTTGTGGCGCCCGGGCGTCGCGCCGATCTGGTGCTGCTGTCGGATGTTGCCGAGGTGAAAGCGCGCGCGGTGATCGCCGACGGGCGGCTGGTGGCAGACCGCGGCGAGCTGGTCGCGCCGCCCGCCGCCGCGCCTGTGCCCGCGCCGCTTTACCAGACGATGCGGCTTGGCCCGATCGCCGCGCAGGATTTCGAGATCTCTGCCCGCGGACCGCGGGCACGTATCGCGACGCTGTCAAAGCCGCGCTTCCCGGTCTGGGGCGAGCGAACGGTGGAGGTGGCCGACGGACGGCTCGTGCTGCCGGACGACATGATCCGCATGGCGATCATCAACCGTCATGGCGCGGCGACACCGATGCGCACGGCGTTCCTTGAAAACTGGGGCAGTTGGCGCGGTGCCTTCGCCAGCAGCGTTTCGCATGACAGCCACAACCTCACGGTCTTTGGCCGTGACCCCGCGGACATGGCCGCCGCGGCCAACGCGGTGCGCGCGGCCGGCGGCGGGCTTGCGGTCGCGGCGAAGGGCAGGGTGCTGAAGTGCCTGCCGCTGCCGGTGGCCGGGTTGATCAGCGAGGAGCCGCTGGCCGCGATGGCCCGCGACTTTGCCGCGCTGCGCGCCACGCTCGACGGGCTGGTGACATGGCAGCCGCCTTATCTGGTGTTCAAGGCGCTGTTTGGCGCGTCTCTGGTATGCAACGCCGGTCCGCGGCTCAGCGACATGGGGCTGGTCGAGGTGTTCGAGGGCACGGTGCTGGAAAGCTGTGTGCTTGAAGACGGAGTGGCCTGAACCACGGGGCCGCACCAGCGCGTGAAGCGCCGCGCGCTTCGGACCGGGCAAAGGCCTGACGGTCGTTGAGCAGCGCCGCGGGCACTTTCTGCCGTGTATGGGGAAGCCTGCCGGCAACCCCGCGCCCGGTTTCGGGACCAATGGTGCCCGGAATCCCGGAGCCTGGCGGCAGCGCGGCGCCCCCGCGCGGAAATCAGGCGGGGAAGAACTTCGGTGGGGGGCGGCAATCGGCAAGGCGTTTGGCGGCCGCCGTCGTCCGCAGTGCCGCCGATCCCGCCGTGCATCTGCGCGGAAAAGCAAAAAAGCCCGCACCCCAAAGAGGTGCGGGCCGTTCTTTACGCGGGTTCCGAGATCACTTCAGGTCAAAACGGTCGGCGTTCATCACCTTGGTCCATGCCGCCACGAAGGCCGGCAGGAAGGCTTCGGCGCCATCGTCCTGCGCGTAGATCTCGGCATAGGCGCGCAGGATCGAGTTGGAACCGAAGACCAGATCCACCCGCGTCGCCGTCCACTTGGTCTCGCCGGTCTTGCGATCGCGGATCTCGTAGAGATCCTTGCCCACCGGAACCCACGAATAGGCCATGTCGGTGAGGTTGACGAAGAAGTCGGTGGTCAGCGCCCCGGCCCGGTCGGTGAACACGCCATGCGCGGTGCCGCCGTGGTTGGTGCCCATCGCCCGCATGCCGCCCATCAGCACGGTCATCTCGTTGGCGGTGAGGCCCATCAACTGCGCCCGGTCGAGCAGCATTTCCTCTGCCGAGACCACGTAGTCCTGCTTTTGCCAGTTGCGGAAGCCGTCTGCGAGCGGCTCGAGCGGATCGAAGCTTTCGGCGTCGGTCATCTCGTCACTCGCGTCGCCGCGGCCCGGCTCGAACGGCACCGCAATGTCGTGGCCCGCGGCCTTGGCGGCCAGTTCCACGCCGACGTTGCCCGCCAGCACGATGGTGTCCGCAAGGCTCGCCCCGGCGGCGGTGGCCAGCGGCTCGAGCACGCTCAGCACCCGCGCCAGACGCTCCGGCTCGTTGCCGGCCCAGTCCTTCTGCGGCGCGAGACGGATGCGCGCGCCATTGGCGCCGCCGCGCATGTCAGAGCCGCGGTAGGTGCGGGCGCTGTCCCATGCGGTGGAGACGAGGTCGGCCACGCTCAGGCCGCTCTCGGCGATCTTCGCCTTGAGGCCACCGATGTCGTAGTTGGTTGTCCCCGCGGGGACAGGATCCTGCCAGATCAGGTCTTCGGCGGGCACATCGGGGCCGACGTAGCGGGCTTTCGGGCCCATGTCGCGGTGCGTCAGCTTGAACCATGCGCGGGCGAAGGTATCCGCGAAATAGTTCGGGTCGGCCATGAACTTCTGGCAGATGGCGTTGTAGACCGGGTCGACCTTCATCGCCATGTCGGCATCGGTCATCATCGGCATGCATTTGATCGAAGCGTCTTCCACGTCGACCGGCATGTCCTCGTCGTTGATCTCGACGGGCTTGTACTGCCAAGCGCCTGCGGGCGACTTGGTCAGTTCCCACTCATGGCCGAAGAGCATCTCGAAGTAACCCATGTCCCATTGGGTCGGGTTCTTCGTCCACGCGCCCTCGATGCCCGACACCACGGTGTCACGGCCGATGCCGCGGCCCTTGGTGTTCATCCAGCCCATGCCTTGCGCGGTCACATCGGCGGCTTCGGGATCGGCGGAGAGGTCGTCGGCGTTGCCGTTGCCGTGCGACTTGCCGATGGTGTGGCCTCCGGCGGTGAGCGCGGCGGTTTCCTCATCGTTCATCGCCATGCGGGCGAAGGTCTCGCGCAGGTGTGCGGCGGTCTTCACCGGGTCCGGCTGGCCGTTGACACCTTCAGGGTTCACGTAGATCAGGCCCATCTGCACCGCAGCCAGCGGGTTCTCCATGGTCGAGGGATCGGCCACGTCGTCATAGCGGTTGTCGGAGGCGGCGAGCCATTCCTTCTCGGCGCCCCAGTAGACGTCTTTCTCGGGGTGCCAGATGTCTTCGCGGCCAAAGGCGAAGCCGAAGGTTTTCAGCCCGGCGACCTCATAGGCGATGGTGCCCGACAGGATCATCAGGTCGGCCCAGCTGATCTTGTTGCCGTATTTCTTTTTGATCGGCCACAGCAGGCGGCGGCCCTTGTCGGTGTTGACGTTGTCGGGCCAGCTGTTCAGCGGGGCAAAGCGCTGGTTGCCGGTGCCGCCGCCACCGCGGCCATCGGCGAGACGATAGGAGCCTGCCGCGTGCCATGCCACGCGGGCGAACATGCCGACATAGCTGCCCCAATCGGCGGGCCACCAGTCCTGACTGTCCTTCATCAGCGCGCGCAGGTCGTCCTTGAGTGCCTCGACGTCCAGCTTCTTGAGCTCTTCGCGGTAGTTGAAAGCCGGCGCGAAGGGCGTCGTCTTGCTGTCGTGCTGATGCAGAATGTCGAGGTTCAAAGCATTCGGCCACCAGTCGGTCACCGAGGTGGCCGTCGAGGTCTGACCGCCGTGCATCACCGGGCAGCCGCCCGTGGGTTTCACATCATTTCCGTCCATTGTTGGCTCCGACATTCGCTGCGTTTCGTGATTGCGCGGCACTGTTGCCACCGCATGCGAATGGTCTACATATGGTCGCCAATAAAAAGAAATCGTAACTTTTTCACTTTGCAATAATCTTGAGTTATCAAATTGGGCGATTTTGGTGCCGGATCCGGCCCTGTCTGAGATCCGAAGGAACCCTTTCGAAGCCCGGCGGTTGCCCATGTATGCATGACTTTGAACGCCCCTCCCGCACGTCTTCGGCCCAAAATGAGACCCTTAACCGACGCGCCGAGGAGCGGTCCGTATACAGCGCCTCCCGGCTGTCGGCGCGCCTCATCTATGAGGTGGTCCGACGCGACGGTGAAGAAGAATTGAACCGCCCGTCGATTTCGCTGATCTGGTCGGGCCTCGCGGCGGGCATTCTGATCAGCCTGTCGGTGATCGCGCAGGCCGTGCTCAAAACCCATCTGCCCGAGGCCGAGTGGACCATTCTGGTCGAAAGCCTCGGCTACTCGCTGGGCTTTATCGTGGTGATCTATGGCCGAATGCAGCTGTTCACCGAAAACACCATCACCACCGTTATGCCGGTGGTGGCGCAGCGCTCGGCCACCTGTCTGCGCAAGATGTTGCGGCTCTGGACCATCGTCCTGGCGGCCAATGTGGCAGGGGCCACGGTCGCCTCGGCGTTTCTGCTGTTGCCGGGGGTCGTCTCGCCCGAGCTTGCCGACAGCTTGCTTGCCGTCGCGCGTCACGCCGTCGAGGGCACGGCCTCGGGCAACTTCTTCCGGGCGCTTCCGGCCGGTGTGCTGATCGCCGCGCTGGTCTGGGTGATGCCCGGCGCGCGCGGCGAGTCGCTGGTGATCGTGCTGGCGATGACGTGGCTGCTGGCGGCGGCAGGTTTTGCGCATGTGATCGCGGGCACTGTCGAGGCCGCTCTGTTGGTCTGGCACAGCGAGATCAGCGTCGGCCATGCGCTCTTCAGGTTCTTCCTGCCGGTGCTTGCGGGCAACGTGGCGGGCGGCACCGCGATCTTCACCCTGGTCACATGGGGGCAGGTGAAGAACGAGGTCGCGCACGCCGAAGACGATGATCAGCAGGCGAAGGTGCCGAGCGGAGCGCCGCAGGCCTGAGCGTAGGCCTTACGCCTCGGGGCCGGGCTTTGCGGTCGGTACCCGCTGGTCGGGGGAGGCGCCGCTTTGGTGGATGCGGAAGTTCCACGCGATCACTGCGTTGAGCACCGCCGCCCCGAGCGCCGAATAAAGGATCAGATCAAGCGGCAACACAAACAGCGCCACGCCAAAGATCACGGCATCAAAGCACATCTGAAACCAGCCGGTGCGGAACCCGGTACGCTCCTCGACGATCAGCGCCAGCACGCCCAGACCGCCCGCCGAGGCGTTGTGCCGGAAGAGCGCGATCAGCCCGGCCCCTGCCGTGGCCCCCGCAAGGATCGCCGCTAGCAGCGGCGGTAGGCTGTCGAAGCTGATGAACCGCTCCAGCAGCGGGGTGGTCACCGAGATGCCGACCACGGCGATCAATGTACGCAGGGTAAAGACCTTGCCGCGCCGCTTCCAGGACAGCCACAGAAACGGCAGGCTGACGAGGAAGAAGATCACCCCGAAATCCAGCGGCAGCAGGTAGCTCAGCAGCACCGACGCGCCGGCGGTCTGGCCGGTTATCAGGCCGCAGGCCTTGAGGAAGACAACGCCGAGGCTGGCCATGAGGATGCCGAAGGCAAGGCCCTGCGCATCATAGAGCGAGATCGGGGAACGGAGTTTCATCGGGCGACGTCCGGCTGTCGGGATACGGGGATGCGCGCCTCTTGCCCCCCTTTGCGCTGCATCGCAAGCCGCAGATCGGCACGCAGGCGGGATTACCGTCTCTGCCGTCGCGTCCGTGCGGGAAACTGGCGCTACATGCGCCGTCCGGGCGACAGTGCGCGGGTGAGATCGTCGTCTTCTCCATCCAGCGCGGCCGCAAGCACTTCGGCGGTTGTCGGCCCCAGAGTGAAACCCTGATGCCCATGCCCGAAATGAAACCACAGCCGTGCATGACGCGGGGCAGCGCCGACCATCGGCAGCATGTCGGGCATGCAGGGCCGCGTGCCGGACCATTGCGGCTCTGTCACGCGCGGGCCAATTTGCAGCATATCTGCCAGTGCCGTTTTCCCGCGATCCAGCTGGCGCAGGTCGGCGGGGGCATCGTGGGCCACCAGCGCGGCGCCGGTGGCGATGCGCAGCCCGGCCTGCATTGGCGAGGCCACCACACCGTTGTCCATATCGACGATCGGGCGGCGCGGGGTCTGATCGGTCTGGAAATGGCCGTGATAGCCGCGCTTTAGCACCATCGGAATGCGATAGCCGAAGCGGCGCAGGAGTTGCGGCGCCCATGGGCCGAGCGCCACCACCGCGTGCTCGGCGCGCGCCGGGCCTGCCTCGGTCTCGACCCGCCAGCCGGGGCCGTCTTGCGCAAGGCTTTCGGCGGTGCCGGTCAGCAGTCGACCACCGCGCCGCTGGAAAAGCGCGGCGTAGCCCGCGACCAGCCCTCCGGGCGAGCTGCAACTCCAGCTATCGCTCCAGACCAGCACGCCGGCGGGATCGGTCTGGAGCGCGGGGTCCTCGCGCCGGTAGGCGGCGCCGTCCATGGTGCGGAAACGCGGGCCGAACCGCGCTGCGATGCGCTCTGCATCCGCGGCATCGCGTTCAAAGGCGCGCGGGTCGCGGTAGATTTGGGCCATGCCGTCGCGGGCGATCAGGTTGCCGCAGCCAGAGGCCTCGATCAGCGGCGCGTGGTCCTGTGCGGCGCGGCTGGTCAGCCGGGCATAGGTCTGCGACAACACCGCGTGCCGGGCCGGAGCGGAATTGCGGAAATACGACCAGAGCGCCGGGGCCATCCCGGCAAGACCGCGCAGCGACCACGTCAGATCGTTGCTGCGCCCGGTCATCATGGCGAGGATCACGCGCGGATCGCGCGGCATGGCGTAGGGTTCGGCGGCCTCGGTCTGGATTACGCCGGCGTTGCCGAAGGAGGTCTCGCGGCCCGGCGCGCTGCGGTCGAGCAGCAGCACGTCATGGCCCCGCGCCTGCAGCGCCAGTGCCGAGGACACGCCGACCATCCCTGCGCCAAGCACCAGAATTTCCGCCATTGTCCTGCTCCCCCTTCGAAAATTGGCTGCCGCCGATCTGCCGCAAGCTGTAGCGCGCGGGCGGTCTTGGGAAAAGCGCTGGCGGAGCGGCATCGCGCTTCCATGGCACGCTGGGCACGGTTCACGTGACATGCGTGGCGCGAAACCGGGCAAGGCAAAAGGAAAGGGCAGGGCGCGATGGTTCAGGCGCGGGGACGCCGCCCCGGTCCATTCGGTCGGCTGAGCACGAAGACCGCCGCGCCGCCCATGCAGACGGCTTGGATCAGCAACACCCGGCCCGGCAGCTGAAGATAGACGCTCAGCAGCAATGCGGCGCTCATCATGCCCACGGCCATCGCCTTGTGACGCGGCGCGATGGCGCCATTGGCGCGCCAATCGGCGATCATCGGGCCGAAGCGCGGATGCGTTTGAAGATAGGCGTGAAGCCGCGGCGAACTGCGCGAGAAGGCAAAGGCGGCGAGGAGCACCAACGGCGTGGTCGGCAGCACCGGCAGCACGATGCCGATGATCCCCGTCAGCAAGGCCACACCGCCCAGCATGAGCCAGAACAGCCGCAGACCGCCGGTGGCGGTGGGGCGCAGGTGCGGATCGGGGTCGGGCTTGGTCATCATGGTGCTGCTTGCAGAACGGCTGCGGGGGGATCAATGCCTAAGATAGGCGTTGTTGGACAAATCAGCTGGTGAGCGCAGTCCCCCTTTCCCCAGACACCCCTATCCTGCGGCCACGGTCATCGGGATGCCGAGAGCCGTGAAGCGGTTCATGACCGCCGCGCGGATCTGGACCTCTGCCACTTGGCGGTCGAAGTCCCGTGACATCAGCCGCTGGCCGAGCTGCTTCACGCAGTTCATTTTCGTTTCGACCCGGCTGCGGCGGTGGTACCCGCTCCAGTTCCGCCAAAGCGCCCTGCCCAGGTGCTTTGACGCCCGCAGGATTTCGTTGCGCGCCCGGGCTCCGGCAGTGTCCGGCTTCCATGGCCTCGCGGTCCGCCTCGGAGGAATGACCGCTGCCGCGTCGCGGGCGGCGATGGCATCGTGGCAGGCGCGCGTGTCGTAGGCGCCGTCGGCCGTCACCGTGGCGATCTCCTCCTCCGCCGGAATCTGGGCGA
>NZ_JBSWYX010000014.1:0-134246 GCF_056161345.1 Salipiger sp. ABF4_146
TTTGCCCGCTTTCGTTGCCCAACAACTCTTCTTGTGGGAGTCGCCCAAAGAAAGAAAAAGGTGTGTTTCTTGGGGGGGCTCCCCCGCTGTGAGTATTTCTTGGAAAGATGAAAGGGTTATTCGGCGGCCCAGCCGCTGACCGATTTCACCTCGAGGAAGTCTAGGATGCCGAAGCTGCCGCCCTCGCGCCCATTGCCCGACTGCTTCATGCCCCCGAAGGGCGCGCCCGCAGCGCGGCCCGTGCCATTGTTCTGCACCATGCCCGAGCGCAGCTGACGCGACAGGCGGTTCACCCGCGCGGCGTCTTGGCTCTGCACGTAGTTGGTCAGGCCGTAGGGCGTGTCGTTGGCGATGCGCACCGCGTCCTCTTCGGTCTCGAACTTCATCAGCGACAGCACCGGGCCGAAGATCTCTTCACGCGCGATGGTCATCTCGGGGGTCACATCGGCGAACACCGTGGGCCGAACGTAGAACCCCTTGTTGAGCCCCTCCGGACGGCCAAGGCCGCCAGCCACGAGGCGCGCACCTTCGTTGATACCGGTCTGGATGAGGTCTTGGATCTTCGTCCATTGCACCTCGTTCACCACCGGGCCGATGTGATCGCCCTCGTCCTGCGGCGGGCCCACCTTCACCGCGTCGGCTGTCTGTGCCGCCTGCTCGACCGCGCTGTCGTAGAAGGCGGCCTCGACCATCATACGCGAGGGCGCGTTGCAGCTCTGGCCGGAGTTTTCCATCATGTGCAGCACGCCGCGCGTCACCGCCTCGGGATCGGCATCGGCAAAGACGAGGTTCGCGCCCTTGCCGCCCAGTTCGAGGTGCACGCGCTTGAGCGTGTCGGCCGCGGCCTTGGAGATCGCCCGGCCCGCGCGGGTCGAGCCGGTGAAGCTGACCATATCCACATCCGGATGCGACGAGAGCTGCGCACCAACGCCCGCGCCATCACCGTTGACGAGGTTGAACACGCCCTTGGGGAAGCCCGCCGCATCCATCATCTCGGCAAAGAGGATGGCGTCGAGCGGGCTCTCCTCGGAAGGCTTCAGCACCATGGTGCAGCCCGCCACGGCGGCGGCGCCGACCTTCAGCGTGATCTGGTTCATCGGCCAGTTCCACGGGGTGATCAGCGCCGCGACGCCCACCGCCTCATGGATGATCCGGTGCTCGGGGGTATCCGCGCGCAGAGCATGCTCGAAGGGGAACTCCTTGGCGGCGCGGATGAAGTTGGTAAGGTGGAAGGTGCCCGCCCCGACCTGCGAAGCGCGTGACAGCGAGATCGGTGCGCCCATCTCAAGCGTCATCGCCTGCGCCATCTCCTCGGCGCGCGCCTTGTAGACCTCGAGCAGCTTCTCGACATAGCCGATGCGCTCTGCCACAGGCAGCGCCATCCAGCCCGGCAGCGCCGCTTTGGCCGCCGCGACGGCGGCGTCCGTGTCGGCCTGATCGCCCAGCGAGATGACGGCGCAGGGCTCTTCCGTGGCGGGGTTGACCACCGCGTGGTCGCGCGGCGTTGCCGGGTTTACCCATTGGCCGTCGATGTAGAACTGGCGCGTTTCGATCATGATGCTCTCCGCAATTCTGAATTTGATCAAATTCTCCCTGGCCGCACAGTGTCACCGCGCCGCGCCCGCTGCAAGCGGGCTCTTTACATCAAGACATGCGGACGTATCTATTTCGCGAGACCAAAAGCCGTTCACTCGGACAGGAAAGGAACATTCCCATGGCTCTGCGTATCAACGACACCATCCCGAACCTTCACGTGGTTACCGATCAGGGCGAGGTCGACCTGCACGACTGGATCGGCGACAGCTGGGCGATCCTCTTCTCGCACCCCAAGGACTTCACCCCTGTCTGCACCACCGAGTTCGGCGCGGTCGCGCAGCTGGCGGATGAATGGGCCAAGCGCGGCACCAAGGTGATCGGCGTCTCGGTCGACGGCGTCGAGGATCACAAGAAATGGAAGGGCGACATCGAGAGCGTTGCAGGCACCGCTGCTGGTTTTCCGATCATCGCCGACGAAGGTTTGGAAGTGTCGAAAGCTTTCGACATGCTGCCCGCCGAAGCCTATCTGCCCGACGGCCGCACCCCGGCCGACAGCGCCACGGTGCGCTCTGTCTTCATCATCGCGCCCGACAAGACCCTGAAGCTGTCGATGACCTACCCGATGACCATCGGTCGCAACTTCGGCGAAGTGCTGCGCGCGCTGGATGCGCTGCAGCTGACCTACGGCGCGCCGATCGCGACACCGGCGAACTGGCAGGTCGGAGAGGACGTGGTTGTGGCCACCTCGCTCGACAACGAGCAGGCCGCCGAGAAATACGGCGAGCTGGACATCAAGCTGCCCTACCTGCGCTTCGCCAAGAACCCCGGCTGAGCCGCGGCCCAAAGCGGCACTGGAGACAACGAGCACCCGGCGGACCTTCCGCCGGGTGTTTCTTTTGCAAGCGCAGCTTTATGCAACGCGGGCGCCGCACCGAAGTGCTTTCTCTCGCTTAGTGCGAAGGCCAAGAGCCTCAAACGCGCTTGGGTGGTGTTTCGCCGCCGATGTCCTGCTAAACTCGCTTAAAGACTTTTTGAACCCCACCAATCCTTTGAAATCACGACTTGAATCGAGGCCTTTATGCCGCGCGACATACTGCCATTTCTTCGCATTCTTCTACTTTCTCTGACCGCCTGCTTCGCCACGACCGCCGACGCGCAGGAAACCGCCGACACGCCGTCCGAGGCAGCGGCCGAGACGCCCGAAGCGCCGCCCACCCCCGTGGAACAGATCATCGAAAGCGCCGAAGAGCGGGGCAGTCAGGCGGCGATCACCCGGCCGGACGTCCTGTCCGCAGCCGGGGCTGCAGACGCGCCGCTGGCGCCGGAAAGCGACGCTGCCCTGCTCAGCGCGTTGACCGATCCGTCGATCTCTGCAGACGAACTGGCGCTGCGCACGCTTCCCCTGACCGTCGCCGAGTTATCGCAGTTGGCGCAGGCGTGGGAACGGATCGCCAAGGGCATGACCAAGGCGGTGGTTCAGGAACAGTTGGCCGTGAACACCCGCGAGGCCAACGGCGAGGAGGTCCCGCGCGAACGGCTGACCCAACTCGTCGAGTTCCGCAACGACGCGTTCGACAACCTCAGCACCGTGGTCGGCGCGCTGGAGGCGAAGGGCGGAGACGAGGCCGAGGTGGCCGGGTATCGCGCCTATCGCGGTGCCATCCACGTCGACGAGACCCAGCGCGCCGACTGGCGCACGCTGCTGGCGCAGGCCGCGAACTGGGCGACGGACGAGGACGGCGGGCTGCAGCTGGCGCTGCGTGTGGCGGTGATCGTCGGCTCGCTGCTGGCCCTGCTGATCATCGCCCGGGCCGTGCGCGGCGTGGCGCGGCGGGCACTGTCGCGGGTGCCGGACCTGTCGAAACTGCTGCAGGCCTTCATCGTCATGGTGATCTACTGGCTGACCATCGCCTTTGGACTGATGATTGTGCTGAGCGCGCTGGGGATCGATGTCACCCCGCTCTTCGCACTGGTCGGCGGTGCGTCCTTCATCATCGCTTTTGCGATGCAGGACACATTGGGCAATCTCGCCGCGGGGTTGATGATCATGATCAACCGCCCCTTCGATGAGGGCGATTACGTCACCGTCGCCGGCACCGGCGGCACGGTGCAATCGGTGTCGATCGTCTCCACCACCGTGGTCACGCCCGACAATCAGGTGATCGTCATTCCGAACTCGAAGGTCTGGGGCGATGTCATCACCAATGTCACCGCCAGCGATACCCGCCGCGTCGATTTCACCTTTGGCATCGGCTACGGCGACTCCATCGAAAAGGCGCAGGAGGTGCTCGAGAAGGTGGTCGCCGAACATCCACTGATCCTCGACGACCCGGCTCCGGTGATCCGGGTCAACGCACTTGGCGCCAGCTCGGTGGACTTCATCTGCCGCCCTTGGGTCAATGTCGAGGATTACTGGACCGTCTATTGGGATCTCACCCGGCAGGTGAAAGAGGCTTTCGACCGCGAGGGCATCTCGATCCCCTTCCCGCAGACCGACATGCACGTGCATATGGCCAAGCCCGGCGGCGCTCTGCCCTTCTCGGAAGAGACCGCGCCGGCTGCGGCGTCCACCGCGCCCGAGGAAGGCACGCCATATCACGCGCGCGAGGACCGGGTGACCTCCTTCCGGCGCGGCGACGAGGGCTATGACGACAACGATGACAACACGTAGTGTTGGCGCGGCGCGCCGCTGTGGCGCGCCGCCGGTTCAGATGTTGAAATCGTAGACGCCGCTGCGGCGCCGCGGGATCGACTGGCGCTCGATCATCCGGCGGGTGTGCGGCCGTTCCGGCCCGCGATGCAGCGCCATCAGCCGCTCGAACGTGCCGCCATCGGCCTTGGTGCGGCGGGTGTTGTGGCGGATGTACTCGACCCAAGTGGGCACGTGGTACGTCTCCTCCCACAGTCGCGGATCTTCGAGATCGCGCATCAGCACCCAGTTCTGCGCCCCGTCACGGATGCGCACACGGCGCCGCTCGGCCATGATTTCCAAAAACTCGGGCACATCGTCCGGGTCGATCTCGAACTCGGTCGAGGCAACGATCGGGCCGCTGCGCATTTTCAGGTCGAGATGTAGCTCCGGTGCTTTGAACCGGTCGAGTGGCGACAGATCGAGATCGCTGTATTCCGGCAGCGGCATCCTGAAGCCCACCACTGCAGCGATGGCCAGCAGCACTGCCGCGCCCGTGAGCGCGGTGCCCAGCCCCCAGCCATCCGAGACAGAGCCCCAGACCCAGCTGCCCGCCGCCATGCCGCCAAAGCTGGCCGACTGGTAAAGCGCGATCGCCCGGCCCACCACCCAGCGCGGCGTCGAGAGCTGCACCGTCACATTGAACAGCGACAGCGCCACCGTCCATGCCATGCCGTTGAGCAGCAGCGCTGGCAGGCAGAGCAGCAGCGTCGGCGCAACGGCGAGGATCGAGGTGCCGATCACCGCCGCCAGCGCCGCCACCCGGACCAGATGCTCATTGTCGAAGCGGTCGCGCAGCCGGGCATTGTTGAGCGCGCCGATCACAGCGCCGACGCCGAAGCAGCCCAGCATGATGCCGAAGGTCGAGGCGTCGCCGCCCAATCTCTCATGCGCAATGAGCGGCAGCAGCGACAGCACAGCAACTGAGCCGGACCCAAAGAGGAAGGCGCGCGCCATGACGTTCATCAAGTTCGGCGACATGGCGACGTAGCGCAGCCCCGAGCCCACCGCGAGACGCATCGGCTCGGGCGGCAGTGAACTGTCCGGCGGCGGCGACTTCCAGCGCCAGAGCACGGCGATCATCGGCACATAGCTCACCGCGTTGAGCGCGAAGGCCGCCGCGGCGCCCGCCACGGCGACGATAATGCCGCCGATCGCCGGACCGATCGAGCGCATGGCGTTGAAGGCCATGGAGTTCAGTGCCACCGCCGACGGCAGGTCGTTGCGCGGCACAATGTCCCCCAGCGAGGCCTGCCAAGACGGGTTGAAGAAGGTCGAGCCGGTGCCGATCAGGAAGGTCAGCACCAGCAGCAGCCACGGCGTCAGCAAATCGAACCACGCCAGCGAGCACAGCAGCGCCGCCGAGGCCATCATGAACAGTTGCGCCCCGATCATTACCCTGCGGCGGTCGAAATTGTCGGCCAGCGTGCCAGCAAACACCGCGAACAACATGGTCGGCACCGTCACCCCAGCCTGGACCAGCGCCACCATGGCGTCGCTGTCGGAAATCTGCGTCATCATCCAACCCGCGCCAACCGATTGCACGAGCGTGCCAAGGTTGGAGGCCATCGAGGCGGTCCAACGGGCGCGAAAGGCGGGAATGCGCAGGACTGTGAGGGGCGAGGCGGATTTGGTGGGCATATGGCTCGGGGGCTGGTCGCCGGCCCGGGGGAGCGACAGGGATACGGGCCTGCCGCCAAGGTAGAGCGGTTTTTCCCCGCGTCGCCAAGGGGGCTGGCGGAAAATAGATGCAGGGCGCATGTATTTGCCGAGCAGGCCGTGCAGCGCACGGACGCAGCTCTGCCCGTGGGCCAGCGCGGCGGTGACAGCGGCCCACATTATTTCAGCCCCCCATGAGCCGAAAAAACTCGCGCTCCGGCGCCAAAGCACCAGCCCGCCCAGCACGCCGAAGGCACAGAGCTCGAAATGGCGCCACCATCGGGACGACCGGCCGACCCTTGTCCGACGGCCTCTGGCCTTGGCTACGAGCAACAAGGCGCAATGCCCAAGCGAAAAGGGCGGACCTTGCGGCCCGCCCCTCAATCTCTCGACGATCCGAAGCTCAGAGCGACGGGTAGATCGGGAAGCCCTTGAGGAATGCCTCGACTTCACCTTTCACCTTGGCCTCGACCTCGGCGTTGCCCTCTTCACCGTTGGCAGCCAGACCGTCGACGACCTCAATGATCCAGTCGGCGATCTTGCGGAATTCCGCCTCGCCGAAGCCGCGGGTGGTGCCGGCGGGCGAGCCAAGGCGGATGCCCGAGGTCACGGTCGGCTTTTCCGGGTCGAACGGCACACCGTTCTTGTTGCAGGTGATGTGTGCGCGGCCCAGAGCCTTCTCGGTGGCGTTGCCCTTCACGCCCTTGGGGCGCAGGTCAACGAGCACCACGTGGGTGTCGGTGCCGTGGGTCACCGTGTCGAGGCCACCCTTGATCAGCTGGTCCGACAGCGCCTGAGCGTTGGCGATCACCTGCTTGGCGTAGTCCTTGAACTCGGGGCGCAGCGCCTCGCCGAAGGCCACGGCCTTGCCGGCGATGACATGCATCAGCGGGCCGCCCTGAATGCCGGGGAAGATCGCCGAGTTGACCTTCTTGGCGATCGCCTCGTCGTTGGTCAGGATCATGCCGCCGCGCGGGCCGCGCAGGGTCTTGTGGGTGGTGGTGGTCACCACATGCGCATGCGGGAAGGGCGACGGATGCTCGCCCGCCGCCACGAGGCCGGCGAAGTGCGCCATGTCGACGTGCAGGTAAGCGCCGACGCTGTCGGCGATCTCGCGCATCTTGGCAAAATCGATCTGGCGCGGGATGGCGGAGCCGCCGGCGATGATCAGCTTGGGCTGGTGCTCTTTCGCCAGTTCGGCAACCTGATCGTAGTCCAGCAGGTTGTCCTGCTTGCGCACGCCGTATTGCACCGCGTTGAACCACTTGCCCGACTGGTTCGGACGCGCGCCATGGGTCAGGTGGCCGCCCGCGTCGAGGCTCATGCCGAGGATCGTGTCACCCGGCTGGATCAGCGCGGTGAACACACCTTGGTTCGCCTGCGAGCCCGAGTTCGGCTGCACGTTGGCGAAGTCACAGCCGAACAGCTGCTTGGCGCGGTCGATGGCGAGGTTTTCCGCCACGTCGACCCAGTCACAGCCGCCATAGTAGCGTTTGCCCGGGTAGCCTTCGGCGTATTTGTTGGTCAGCACCGAACCCTGCGCCTGCATGACGGCATGGGAGACGATGTTCTCGGACGCGATCAGTTCGATCTCGTCCCGCTGGCGGCCAAGCTCGCCGGTGATGGCTGCGAAAAGTTCGGGATCACGCGACGAAAGCTCTTCAGTGAAGAAGCCGGTGTCATTGGGCGCTGCGGTCATGGGCAAGCCTCCGGAGTGTCAAGGATTCGAGTTCCGCGGCCTGAGTAAAGGAAACCGCGCGTAACGCAAAGATGTCAAAGCGACAGCTTGCGTTTCTCTTGCGCCCTCTCTGGCGGCCCGGGAAAACTTGTGATTGTTTCGGAACGTCCCGCCAGGGACAGGAAACCACAGGACACCCAAGGCCCATGTCCCCATGTCACTGAGAATTGCCTTCTGCGCCTCGCGCGCGCCCATCGCGCAGGCCGCCCACGCCGCGTTGAGCAATCGCTACGGCGACCACGCCGAGCAGGGCGCCGATGTGATCGTGGCGCTGGGGGGGGACGGGTTCATGCTGCAGACGCTGCACCGCACGCAGGAACTCAACGTGCCCGTCTACGGCATGAACCGCGGCACGGTGGGGTTTTTGATGAACGCCTATTCCGAGCACGGGCTGGAAGAGCGCCTGCGCGAAGCCGAAGAAGCGGTGATCAACCCATTGTCGATGCGCGCCACAACGCTCGACGGCACCATCAAAGAGGCGCTGGCGATCAACGAAGTCTCGCTGCTGCGTACCGGCCCGCAGGCGGCGCGGCTGGCGATCCACGTCGACGGCAAGCTGCGCCTTCCGGAACTGGTCTGCGACGGGGCACTGCTGGCCACGCCGGCCGGTTCGACCGCCTACAACTACTCCGCCCACGGGCCGATCCTGCCGATCGGATCGGAGGTTCTGGCGATGACCGCTGTCGCTGCCTTTCGTCCGCGCCGCTGGCGCGGCGCGCTGCTGCCCAAGGCGGCAGAGGTTTCCTTCGAGGTGCTGGAGCACGAAAAGCGCCCGGTCATGGCCGAGGCCGACAGCCAGTCGGTGCGCGACGTGGTGCGCGTTGATATCCGCTCCGAGCCCAATGTCGCTCACCGCGTCATGTTCGACCCCGGTCACGGCCTGGAAGAGCGTCTGATCCGCGAACAGTTCGTCTGAAGCCAAAGCCAGACGGGACCCGTCTCTGTCGGTTGCTATAAAGGCGGCGCCCCTACCCTACCGACCCTTCGGGAGACAAAGAATGATCGAAGGCCTGCACCATGTCGCGCTGATCTGCGGCGACTACGCGAAAAGCCGCGCGTTCTATGTCAATCTTCTGGGGCTGACGGTGATCGCAGAAACCCACCGCGCCGAACGTGACAGCTGGAAACTCGATCTGGCGGTGCCCGGCGGCGGCCAGCTGGAGCTTTTCAGCTTTCCCAATCCGCCCGAGCGGGTGTCACGCCCTGAGGCCAAAGGCCTGCGCCATCTCGCCTTTACCGTCGCTGACATAGAGGCGGCGGTCGCACGGCTGGAGGCGCACGGCGTCGACGTGGAGCCCCTACGCAGAGATGACCTCACGGGCAGGCGGTTCACCTTCTTTGCCGATCCGGACGGGCTGCCGCTCGAACTTTACGAGCGCTGACCACGCCCCTTGCCACAGCCGCGGCTCCCGCCGCCGCAGCCTTCAAGGGCCGGCGCCCCAAGACCCGTTTGGAAACTTTCGCCCTAGTGTTTCGCCGCACCCGCCCCTCGGCCTGAGACCAAGCAAAGAAAAAGGGGGCCAAGGCCCCCTCTTCCGTGATCTGTCCGCCCGGCTTAGCCGCCGAAGTCGTCGAGCATGATGTCCTCACGGTCCACGCCCAGATCAAGCAGCATGTTGATCACCGACTGGTTCATGATGGGCGGGCCGCACATGTAGAACTCGCAGTCCTCGGGGTTCGGGTGGTCCTTGAGGTACTCTTCATAGAGCACGTTGTGGATGAAGCCGGTGTAGCCTTTCCACTCGTCCTCGGGCAGCGCATCCGACAGAGCGACGTGCCATTCGAAGTTCTCGAACTCTTCGGCCAGTTGGTCGAAGTCCTCCACGAAGAACATCTCGCGCTTCGAGCGGGCACCGTACCAGAAGGTGATCTTCCGGTCGCGGTTCTCGAGCCGCTTGAGCTGATCGAAGATGTGCGAGCGCATGGGCGCCATGCCCGCGCCGCCGCCGATGAAGACCATTTCCTTCTTGGTGTCGCGGGCGAAGAACTCGCCGAACGGACCCGAGATGGTGACCTTGTCGCCGGGTTTGAGGTTGAAGATGTACGACGACATCTGCCCCGGCGGAATGCCGGTCGAACCCGGAGGCGGCGAGGCCACACGCACGTTGAGCATGATCAGCCCCTTTTCATCGGGGTAGTTCGCCATCGAATAGGCGCGCTCGATCGGCTCGTCGACGGTGGACTCGTACTGCCAGAGGTTAAACTTGTCCCAGTCGGGGCGGTATTCCTCGGCAACGTCGAAGTCCTTGTAGGACAGCTTGTGCGCGGGCGCCTCGATCTGGATGTAGCCACCGGCGCGGAAGTTGACGTCTTCGCCTTCGGGCAGTTCCAGCACGAGGTTCTTGATGAAGGTCGCGACGTTGTCGTTGGAACGCACGGTGCATTCCCACTTCTTGACGCCGAAGACCTCTTCGGGAACCTCGATCTCCATGTCCTGCTTGACCGCGACCTGACACGACAAGCGGTCGCCGCAGGAGGCCTCACGCTTGGTGATGTGCGATTCCTCGGTGGGCAGGATCGACCCGCCGCCCGAATGGATACGCACGCGGCACTGCGCGCAGGTGCCACCACCGCCACAGGCCGACGGCACGAACAGTTTCTGTCCGGCGAGGGTCTGCAGCAGCTTGCCGCCGGCGGGGACCGAGATGGTCTTTTCGCCGTTGATGGTGATGTTGACGTTGCCCGAAGACACCAGCCGCGAGCGTGCCGCGATGATGATGGTCACCAGCGCGATCACGATCAGGGTGAACAGGATGACGCCTAGGCTGAATGTTTCCATTGTTCGTTGCCCCCTGCCTCAGAGATTCACGCCGCTGAAGGACATGAAGGCCAGCGCCATGAGTCCCGCGGAGATGAAGGTGATGCCGAGACCCTGCAGCCCGTCGGGGATGTCGGAGTACTTCAGCTTTTCGCGCACGCCGGCCATGGCGGTGATCGCCAGAGCCCAGCCGAAGCCCGAAGAGATGCCGTAGGTGGCGGCTTCGGGGAAATCGTAGGCGCGTTCGACCATGAACAGCGAGCCACCCAAAATGGCGCAGTTCACCGTGATCAGCGGCAGGAACACACCCAGCGCGTTGTAGAGCGGCGGGAAGTACTTATCGAGCACCATCTCGAGGATCTGCACCAGCGCGGCGATCACCCCGATGTAGGAGATCAGGCCAAGGAAGGTCAGGTCCACGTTGGGAAAACCGGCCCATGCCAGCGCGCCCGGCGCCAGCAGGTAGTTCAGGATCAGGTTGTTGGCGGGCACGGTGATGGTCTGCACGATCATCACCGAAATACCGAGGCCGATCGCCGTCGAGATCTTCTTCGACACGGCGATGAAGGTACACATGCCGAGGAAGAACGACAGCGCGAGGTTCTCGACAAAGATGGCCTTTACGGCGAGAGAGACGAGACCTTCCATCAGTGCGCCTCCGCGGTCTGGATCTTATATTCACGCTCTTCGACCTGACCCGGCTTCCACGTGCGGATCGCCCAGATCAGCAGGCCGATGACGAAGAAGGCCGAGGGCGGCAGCAGCAGCAGGCCGTTGGGCACGTACCAGCCACCATTGTTCACCGTCTCCATGATGGTGATGCCGAACAGCGAGCCCGAGCCGAACAACTCGCGGATAAAGCCGACAATCATCAGGATCAGCCCGTAGCCGAGACCGTTGCCGATGCCGTCGACAAAGCTTGCCACCGGCGGGTTGCTCATGGCGAAGGCTTCGGCGCGGCCCATCACGATGCAGTTGGTGATGATCAGGCCGACGAAAACCGACAGCGTCTTGGAGATCTCGTAGGCATAGGCCTTCAGCACCTGATCCACGAGGATTACGAGGCTGGCGATGATCACCATCTGCACGATGATCCGGATCGAGCCCGGGATCTGGTTGCGCAGCATCGAGATGAACAGCGACGAGAAGCCCGTCACCAAGGTCACCGCCAGAGCCATGACAAAGGCCACGCTCAGCGACGAGGTCACCGCAAGAGCCGAGCAGATGCCCAGCACCTGCAGGGTGATCGGGTTGTTGTCGACCAGCGGATCGACAAGTTGCGATTGGCGTTTGTGAGCCATCAGATCTCTCCTGCCTTCAGCCGCTCGAGGAACGGGCCGTAGCCCTGTTCACCCATCCAGAAGCGGACAAGGTTGTCGACACCGCGCGAGGTCAGGGTCGCCCCGGCCAGCGCATCGATATAGTACTCGCGGCCCGCCGCCGGCGGCTGCTTGGCCACGGTGATTTGCAGATCGCCGTCTTCGTCGCGCAGCTTCTTGCCGTTCCAAAGGGCTTTCCAGCGCGGGTTGTCCACCTCGGCGCCAAGGCCGGGCGTCTCGCCGTGCTGGTAGAACTGCAGACCGAAGATGTCGTTGCCGTTCTCTTCCAGCGCGATGAAACCGTAGAGGGTCGACCACAGGCCGTAGCCTTCGATCGGCAGGATCACCTTGTCGATGGCCCCGTCCTCGGTGCGCAGGATGTAGATCATGCGGAACGCCTGCATCTGCCCGCCGAGCCCTGCCGGATCTTCGTCGAGCGCACGGATGATCGCCGGATCACCGGTGGCAGCAAGCTGGTCGAAGGTGTCGATCTCGAACTGATCGGTGAACTCACCGGTCGACAGGTCGAGCACATGCGGCTCCATCGATTCGAAGGCCTCGGCGACGCTGATGTTGGGATCGTAGACCCCGGCCACCTGCAACACGTTCGACTGCTTGTCGCGCAGCTGGTTGGCCTCCTGCACCGGGCGCAGCGACACCGCCGCAGCCGAGACGATCATCGAGGCCACGAGACACAGCACCACGGCCACCGTCACGGTCTTCGGCACCGAGTCGTTCGGCATGTCGAGGAAACGGCGGATCATGCCTTTGTTCGCGTTGGTGTCAGACATTGCGCTTGGCCCTCCGTTTGATGTTGGCCTGGACGACGAAGTAGTCGATCAGCGGCGCGAACACGTTGCCGAACAGGATCGCAAGCATCATCCCCTCGGGGAACGCCGGGTTCACGACACGGATCATCACAACCATGAAACCGATCAGTGCGCCGTAGATGTAGCGACCCATGTTGGTGTGGCTGGCCGACACCGGCTCGGTCACCATGAACACGAGGCCGAAGGCGTAGCCACCGATCACCAGATGCCAGTACCACGGCATCGCGAACATCGGGTTGCTGTCCGAGCCGATCAGGTTGAGCAGCGTCGAAAAGGCGATCATGCCGCCCAGACAGCCGACGATCAGCCGCCAGTTGGCGATCTTCGTGGTCAGCAGGAACGCGAGGCCGATCAGACAGGCCAGCGTCGAGGTCTCGCCGAACGAGCCTTGGATGGTGCCGAGGAACGCGTCGATCCAGTCGATGCCGCGCTCGGGCAGCGCTGCCGGGCCGTCGCTGGCGCCGATCGCCAGCGCGGTGGCGCCGGAAAAGCCGTCCACCGGGGTCCAGATGCTGTCACCGGACATCTGCGCCGGATAGGCGAAGTATAGGAACGCCCGTCCGACCAGCGCCGGGTTGAGGAAGTTCTTACCGGTGCCGCCAAAGACTTCCTTGCCGATCACCACGCCAAAGATGATGCCAAGCGCGACCTGCCACAGCGGTGCAGAAGCCGGCATGATGAGGGTGTAGAGCATCGAGGTGACGAGGAAGCCCTCGTTCACCTCGTGGCCGCGCACGACCGCGAAGATCACCTCGAAGATGCCGCCCGCGATCAGCGTGACGATATAGATCGGCAGGAAATACAGCAGGCCATGCAGGATGTTGGCCAGCGGGTTGGACGGGTTGAACCCGATGCCGAGCGTGTCGATGATCCACGCGCGCCAGCCCGATGCGCCGTACTCGGCGATCGCCATGTTGGTCTGCAGACCGGTGTTGTACATGCCGAAGAGGATGCAGGGGATGGTCGCCAACACCACATAGGTCATGATCCGCTTCATGTCGATGTACGAACGGGCATGCGGCGCGGCGGTGGTCACCGTCTTCGGGGTATAGATGAAACTTTCCACCATCTCGTAGATGGGGAAGTATTTCTCGAAGCGACCGCCCTTCAGGAATTGCGGCTCGATCCGATCAAAGAAATTGCGCAGACCCAAGGCCTTACCCCTCCTTCTCGATCTTGGTGAGGCTGTCGCGCAGGGCGATGCCATATTCGTATTTGGCCGGGCAGGCAAAGCCGCAGAGGCCAAGGTCCTCTTCATCCAGCTCCAGCGCGCCAAGCGCCTGCGCCGTGTCGGTGTCCATCACCAGCAGCGCGCGCAGCAGCTGAGTCGGCAGGAAGTCCTGCGGCATCAGCTTTTCGAAAGTGCCGATCGGCACCATGGCGCGGCGTCCGCCGTTGAGGTTCGAGGTCAACGCGTAGAGCTTCTTGGTAAAGGCCGAACCGAGCACCGGCTGAACCGCGAATTTCGACGGCATCGGACGAATCCAGCCCATCGGAATCTGCTCGTGGTCTTCCTTGATCAGCGTGATCTGGCGCGCGTAGCGGCCAAGATAGGCGGTCGGCCCCTCACCGGCGTGACCGCTGAGAATCGAGCCGGAGATGATCCGCACGGGCGTGTCCGTTTTCAGATCATCGCCCAGCAGATCGGTCATCGAAGCACCGGCGATGGTCCGCACGAGGCGCGGGCGGCTGCACAGCGGCCCCGACAGCGCGATGGTGCGCGACGAATCAAGCTTCCCGGTCTCCAGCAGTTTCCCGATGGAAATCACGTCGTGGTAGCCGATGCTCCACACGGTCTTCGCGGCCGACGGCGGCTCGAGAAAGTGCATGTGCGTCCCAGCCAGCCCCGAGGGGTGCGGACCGGAAAACCCTGCGGCGGTGATTCCGGGCAGGTCTGCGCCGGGCACGTCCTTGCCGATCTCCTGACACAGGTAGGTGTTGCCCTCGGTCAGCAGGGTGATCGCCTGCAGGCCGCGGGCGAAGGCGGCGCTGTCCTCGGCGATGATCGCGGCGGCGTCGCCCGACAGCGGCTCGCTGTCCATCGCGGTCACAAAGATCGCGGCGGGCTTGGTGTCTGCAGCGGGCACCTTCGAGTAGGGACGGGTGCGGAAAGAGGTCCACAGGCCCGACGCGCACAGACGCTCGGTCAGACCGGCCGCAGTGGTCGCATCCCCGACAGAGGAGAAGTCCACCGGCTCGGCTGCACTCGGGTCAACTTCGATCTCAACGCTGATCAGCACGCGGCGGGCGCCACGGTTGATCGCCTTGATTCGGCCAGACACCGGTGCGGTGACCTGTACTTCGGGCGTGTCCTTATGGGCGAAGATCGGCGCGCCGGCGGCGATTGCATCGCCCTCCTGAACCGCCAGTCTCGGCTTCAAACCGATGTAATCCTGCCCCAGAACTGCAACGGTCCGGACCGCTGCACCGTCTTCGATTCCGCCTTCGGGTGTCCCCAGCACCGGGACATCGAGACCTTTTCTCAACGTATATTGCTGCACGTCGCTTCGTCCTGTCCATTTTCCGGCAGCCTTATGCGCTGCAACGCAGCAGTTTGGAAGAGTTTGACGAGAAAGTTTCCAATTTAATATTGAATCACCCGCCAAAACGGCTCAGAAGCCCTTTGTCTCATCGTCGACCCAACAGTTTCTTGCGGAGATCCCGGATGAACCCTCTGACCTTTTCTCGCCGTAGCTTCCTCGTGATGCCTTTTGCATTGGCAGCGTGCAAGAAAGGGTGGTCCGTGCTCGAACTCTCCGGCCTCACCATGGGCACGAGCTACTCGATCGCCGCCATCGACCACAGCAACAAGATCGACAAGGCCGAGCTGCAGCAGGCCGTGGACGCCAGCCTTGCAAAGGTGAACACGCAGATGTCGAACTGGGACACCAGCTCAGAAATCTCGCGTTTCAACGCCGCGGGCGCCACCGACAACTTCGCCGTGTCGCACGAAGTGGCGCACGTGATGAAGGCCGCGCAGGACATCAACGCCGCCACCGATGGCCGCTTCGATGTCACCGTCGGCCCGCTGCTTGATCTGTGGGGCTTCGGCGCTGGCAAAACCCGCTCGGACATGCCCAGCGATTCGGAAATCGCACAGGCGCTGGCCTGCTGCGGTCAGGCACAATCGGTGAACGTCGGCGATCGTGCGCTGCAAAAGATGCGCCCCGAAGCGGAAGTCTACCTGTCGGCCATCGGCAAGGGCTTCGGCATCGACCAAGTGGCACGCACGCTGGCCGATTTCGGCATCACCGACTACATGGTCGAAGTCGGCGGCGATCTCTACACTGCCGGCAAGAACCCCGACGGCCAGCCGTGGCACATTGGCATCGAGACGCCCGAAGTGTTCAACCGCGGCGTTCAGCAGGTCGTGGCCGTGTCGGACATGGGCATGGCAACCTCGGGCGATTACCGCAACTTCTTCGACTACGAAGGCAAGCGCTACTCGCACATCATCGACGCCACCACCGGTCGCCCGGTCACCCACAACACCGCCTCGGTGACCGTGATGACCGAGAACGCCATGCTGGCCGATGCGTGGGCGACCGCCCTGCTGGTTCTGGGCCGCGAGCGTGGTCTCGAGATCGCAAATGAACGTGATATGGCCGCGCTGTTCATTGATCGTGCGGGCGAAGCGGGCGACAAAGGCTTCGAACTGACGCCGAGCAAGCGCTTCACCGCGCTGCAGGCCTGAGCCTGAACCGCCGCAACCGCTGAAAGGGGGACCGCCGTGTCGACCTTTATCCTTGCTTTCGGACTTCTGATGATCGTGATGCTGGGCATGGCGCTCGGCGTCATTCTCAACGGGCGCACGATCAAGGGCAGCTGCGGCGGGCTCAACGCGATCGCCGACGCCGATCACTGCGTCGTCTGCAAGCAGGAGATCGATCCCGACAGCCCGCTGCGCGACCGGCTGCATTGTCCGAAAGCCCGCAAGATGCTCGAGGACATGGAGCGCGAAGAACGCGCCGCGACCTGAGCGTCACTTTGATCGTGATCTGTTTTGCGCCGGCCCCGTGGCCGGCGTTTTCATGTCTTGCAGCCGGTCGGCGACGTTGACGCAGCGGTCGCCGCCCAGCCGGGCACGGATTCATTGCCTCCAAAACCCACGAACGGGCGCCGCGGGGCCAACGACCGCTTGACCAAACGCCCGGTCCCCGACATTTCATCAGACCATGTTCGGGATCCAAACCTTCTCTGATCGACGTCGACGCCGCATCCAAGCGGCGGCTCTTCGGGCTGCGCGTCGATCAGTGGCCTTTGGCGTGGCCCCCGGCTCTTTGTAAAAGGCCGATCGCCGGATCACCCTCGACCCGCGTTTTCCGAACCCCCGCAGCCCTCGGCTCCGGGGGCTTTGTATTTTGCGCACCTTGGAAGGATACCATCATGAGCATTCGCGTCGGCATTGTCGGCATCAGCGGTTTCGGCGGCGGCGAAGCGCTGCGACTGATCGCCAGCCATCCCTCATTCGAACTGGTCTACGCCGCGGGCGACAGCAGCGCCGGCAGCCGATTGATCGACCGCTTCCCCGGCGTGCCGCTCAAACTGGCGGGTCTGGTGATTGAAAAATGGGAGCCAGAAGCGCTGCCAAAGCTCGATCTGCTCTTCGCGTCGCTGCCAACCGGCACCTCTGCCGAGACGCTGGCGCGCGTGCCCGAAACGGTCAAGATTGTCGATATCGGCGGGGATCACCGCTACGCCGCGGGGTGGGCCTATGGCTTGGCCGACGTCTGGCCAGAGCGGATCAAAGGCCGCAGCCGCATCGCAAATCCCGGCTGCTTCCCTGTCGCGACGCTGACGGCCTTGGCACCGCTGCTAACCGCCGGGCTGATCCAGCCCGATCACATCGTGGTCGATGCCAAGACCGGCATTTCAGGCGCCGGGCGTGGCGGCGCCGACAGCCGCTTCGGCTACGCCGAAAGCAACGAGAACCTGCAACCCTATGGCCTGCTCAGACATGTGCATATGCCCGAGATGGAGACGACCATCGCGACGCTCGGCGGCGGCAGCGCCGAGGGGCTGGTGTTCACGCCGCATCTGGTGCCGATGACCCGCGGCCTGCTGGTGACGGTCTATTGCCGCGGCAGCGCCAGCACCGAGCAGTGTTTTGATGCGGCCCGCAGCTTCTACGCTGATCGGCCATTCGCCAGGGTCGCTGACAGGCCGCCGCAGACCAAATGGGCAACAGGTTCGAATCTGGCAATGGTCAGCTATGCCGCCGATCCGGCGCGCAATCTGGTGATCGCGATGGGCGTGGTGGACAATCTCGGCAAGGGGGCGGCGGGGCACGCGGTGCAAAACGCGAACCTGATGTGCGGGTTACCTGAAACGTCCGGTCTCGAAGGCGCGCCGGTCTGGCCGTAACCGGCGGTTGAGGAGCTGCGCCGCGCCCGAAAATCCCTTCGGGCGTGGCCGCGCATGCAAACGTGAGGGGCTCAGACCCCGGTCAGCGGCGTCAGCCCAAGCACCAGCAGGCAGACCGCCGCGACCACGCCAAACAGCCACAATTGCCAGCGCGGCCCCTCTGCCTTCCACACGCTGCGATAGCGGTATCCCGCAAGACAGGCGATCACGAAGATCACCGTGGCACTGGCCGGTGACAGCGTAAACTCGGGCATGGGGCGCAGCTCTCCGTCAGAATGCGTTTACAGGTGCGCTGATTGCACTAACCTTAGAGAGGTTCAAGGAGGGGAGCATTATGCCCGCATCATACAAGCCTCATACACGCGACGACGACGGTCACGAAAAGACTCATAGCCAATCGGTGGAAACCAACCTCTCTGCCGCCGAAGCGACGGTGGGCCATGTCATGGACACCAAGACCGGCGATCTCTACTGGGTGCAGCCGCAGGAGACCATTGCCGATGCGGTGAAAGTGCTGCGCGACAAGCGCATCGGCGCGCTGCTGGTGAAGAACCCGCAGGGCGAACTGGTCGGCATCCTGTCCGAGCGTGACATCGTCCGCCAACTCGCCGACACACCCGGCGGCACGCTGCCGCAGACCGTGGCCGACCTGATGACCACCGACCTCGAGACCTGCGGTCGCGACGAGTCGCTGGTGCGTGTGCTGCGCCGGATGACCGATGGACGATTCCGCCATCTGCCAGTTCTGGAAGACGGCGCGCTGATCGGCATGGTCTCGATTGGCGACGTGGTGAACTATCGCCTGACCGCGCTCGAATTTGAGGCGCTGCAACTCAAGCAGTTGATCGTCGGCTGACCCTCCGGCGTCCGCGCCTATCGGCAAGGCGGCGCGTGGCCGCCCTGCCCTTCTCTCATTCGTCGCCCGGTACGCCGTAAGACGGCGCCTCGCGCGGGTCGAGAGCGCGTTGCACGTAGGCATCCATCTGCGGCTTGTAGACCTCCCAAGCCTTGGCGACCGCCGCGATCGGGCAGTCTTCGGTCCAGTCGCAGCGCAGGTCGGCGACCGGCCACGCCACCGTGTCGACGATCTTCATGCCCGCAGAATGCACCGGCCCGGCCTCTCCGCCCGCCGCCAACCCGGCGCGCAGCGCGGCGATCAGCCGGTCGCCGATGTGACCCGCCGCGCCCAGGTAGCCATCCACCATCGCCTCGGGCACGCTGTCATTGGCCAGCAGATTGCCACCTGCCGCTGCGTTCTCGGCCTGTGCCTGCGTCCAGATGCCCAGCGAGTTCGGGCCGGAATGAATCGCCGTGCGGCCCTCGGCATCCACAGCAAGCACCTGCCGGTATTCGATGAACTGGCCGCGCGCCCGCACCTCTTCCACCGCCTCCGGCGCGGATTTTCCGGCTTCCATCAGGTCCAGCGCCAGCGGCCCGAGCGAAGGATCGGTGACGTTCTGCGAGGCCACGGCACCCACTCCGGCGCGGGCATAGGAACAGCGCGCCGCCACGGCGGGAGACGATGACGAGATCACCAGACCGAACATGCCGGTCTCAGGACAGCGGGCAACAAGCGAAAAAGTCATGCGGGATCAGGCCTTGAAGTCGTGGGGAATGACCGCGGTCGCCTCGATCTCGACCAGCCAATCGGGACGCGCCAGCGCCGTCACGACCAGCCCGGTCGACACCGGATACACCCCTTTGATGTATTCTCCCATCGTCCGGTAGACCGCCTCGCGGTTGCGCACGTCGGTCAGGAAGACCTGCACGCGGCAGACATGCTCCATCGCGCCGCCGCACTCCTCCATCAGCTGCCGGATGTTCTGCATGACCTTATGGGTCTGCTCGACCGGGTCATGGCTCTCGATGTTCTTGGCATCATCGAGGTTCTGCGGGCACTGGCCGCGCAGGAACACCATCTTGCCCTCGGCGACCACCGCCTGACACAGGTCGTTGTCGAGATTCTGCTCGGGGTAGGTGTCTTTGGTGTTGAACTTGCGAATGCGGGTATGAGCCATCTGGCGCTCCGTTGGTTATTCCGCGGCCTTGCTGCCGCCGCCAAGGCCAAGGGCCATGGCATTATAGGTGTCATAGGTGTGCTGGATGGCGATCTGGTCGGCGATATGCTTGGCATCGTGCCAAACGCCCCAGATAAAGCTCGAGCCGCGCCGCGACAGCCACGGCAGTCCGACGAAGTAGAGCCCGCGTTCGGGCGACACACCACGCTGATGACGCGGGCGGCCTCTCTCGTCGAAGACGTCGAGCTCCATCCAGCCATAGTCCAGCGCATAGCCGGTCGCCCAGATGATGCTGCCCACCCCGGCACCCGCCAGATCAAGCGTCTCCAGCGGCGTCAGCATGCAATCGGGATCGGGCAGCAGCGCGCGGGCCTCGGGCTCTTCCGGCAGATCGAGCCCGTTGCGCACGACGAAATCGTCGGCTTTGTCGAGCATCGCGAGATAATCCGCATCCCCACTCTCGACGTTCGCGCGCAGATCGCCGGCGAAACGGATGCGACCGTCCGCATAGCTTTCGGTCCGGCCCACCAGCGTGATCCCTTCCGACGCGAGGCGGCGGAAATCAACGGTGCGCCCGCCCTCTGCGCCGCTGACGGCAATGGTGACATGCTCGGTGCCCGGTGCCGGGGCCTCGATGTCCCACAGGCCTAGGACGCCCAGCCACCAGACGAAATCCCGCCCGCGATAGCGCCGCGGCGGGCGACCGTGCGGCCCGACCGAGAGATAGACCTCGCGCCCCGCCCGGTTCAGCTCGTCGGCGATCTGCACCCCGGACGAGCCCGCGCCCACCACCAGCACGGCCCCGTCGGGCAATTGCTCCGGGTTGCGATAGCCGGCCGAGTGCATCTGCGTGACCGGCGCCTGCTGCGGCACCACGGGCGGAATCACCGGCGTCTGGAACGGGCCGGTTGCCGAGACCACGTTGCGCGCCTCGATCACCCCTTCCGAGGTTTCGACGCGAAAGCCCGCCTGCCCTGCCAGCCGCTGCAGCCGCGTCACCTCGACACCGCAGCGGATCGGCGCGTGCAGTTTTTCGGCGTAACGCTCGAAATAGCGGGCAACGTCGTCCTTGCCGACAAAGGCCTCGCCATCCCCGTCGAACTCCATGCCGGGAAAGCGATCGTGCCACGCCGGTCCATTGGCGACCAGCGAGTCCCAGCGCCCGGTGCGCCAGCGCTCGGCGATCCGATCCCGTTCCAGCACAAGATGCGGAATGCCCACGCGGCCCAAATGCTCGCTCATGGCCACCCCGGCCTGACCGGCGCCAATGACAAGCGTATCGATGGTTTCTGTGGGCATGTGATGTCCTTTGCTGGCGACGGGCCGATACTGCCGCTTCTATCGCTTGGGACGCATCGAAAAAATTACGAATTTCTTCCGCAGTGGTTAGGCTCAGCCTATGCCGATGACAAAGCGGGCAGTGCCCCCCCATCAACGCAAAAGACCCGGCGCGGGCCGGGTCTCTTCAAATTTCACGCTGCAAAGCAGCTCAGTTCGCCGGCACCGCGCCAGTGTCCTCGCGCCGCGCCGCTTTTTGCGAGATGAAGGCGCAGACCAGAAGTTGGCTCATGTGATAGATCATCACCGGCAGAACGATGGCCCCCACCTTGTCCGCCGCGAACAGCGCCGTGGCGATCGGCAGGCCAGAGGCAAGGCTCTTGGTGGAACCGCAATAGAACAGCACGGCCCGGTCCGGATACGGCAGGCCAAAGACCTTCCCGGCTCCGACCATCAGGCCCATTGTGATCGCCAGGAAGACCAGCACCACCAGCGCCAGCATGATCAGGCTGGCGACCGGGATCGACTGCCACAGGCCCGAAACCGTGCTCGCGCTGAACGCCGAATAGACAATCAGCAGGATCGAGCCGCGATCGACCACCATGGTCAGCACCTTGTGTCGCTTCACGAAGGCGCCGATCCACGGCCGCGCGATCTGCCCGACCACGAAGGGCAGCAGGATCTGCGTGCCGATCTTGATCACCGAGTCGAGGCTGACGCCGCCATCGCCGGTGTGCAGCAGCAGCGCCACCAGAAGCGGGGTCAGGACAACGCCAACGATGTTCGACAGCGACGCCGCACAGATCGCCGCAGGCACGTTGCCGCCTGCAATCGAGGTAAAGGCGATCGACGATTGCACCGTCGAGGGCAGCACCGACAGGAACATCAGCCCCAGCGTCACCGTGGCCCCCAGCGCGGCCGAGAAGATTGCCGCCAGCGCCAGCCCGATCAGCGGGAACATCAGATAGGTGGCAGCAAAGGTCAGCCCCTGCAGCCGCCAGTTCATCAGACCGGCGCGCACCGAGGTCGGGTCCAGCTTGGCGCCGTAAAGAAAGAACAGCAGCGCGACGGCCCAGAAGGTCAGATGCTTCAGCCCGCCAGCCGCCACGCCTTGCGCGGGCAGCAGCACGCCAAGACACACCGTCGCGATCAGCAGCAGCATGTAGGTGTCGATGCCGATGCGTTTGAGATACTTCATCTCGTCTCCTGCTCTTTCCTCGTCGGCCTGCGCGCCGCTTCCTATGCCTCTGGCGCGGCGGTCCCGCGCCGAAGCGGGCGGGGCCGGCTCGGGCTCAGAAGCCCGCCGCCTGCCCATCCTTACGCGGATCCGAGCCCGCCGCATAGCCGCCTTCCGGCAAGCGATGCACCAGCTGCGCCCCGCCGAAACCAAAGGCATTGTCCGGCGCTTCGATCTGCACCTTGTGCCCCAGCGCCGTCAGCCCGTCCAGAAGATCAGGCGCCATGCTTGGCTCGCAGGCCACGTCGAGCCCCTCTATCATCCGCCAGCGCGGCGCGTCCGCAGCAACCTGCACGTCCTGCTTCCACAGTTGGGTGCGCAGCAGCAGCTGCATATGGCCCTGCGCCTGAATCGGCCCGCCCATCATGCCGTAAGCCATCAGCGGCGCGCCGTTCTTCATGACAAACCCCGGAATGATCGTGTGGAACGGGCGCTTGCCGCCCGCCACCTGATTGGGGTGGCCGTCTTCGGTGGTGAAGCCGTAACCGCGGTTCTGCAGCGACACGCCGGTGCCCGGCACCACCACGCCAGAGCCGAAGCCCGCGTAGTTGGACTGGATGAAGCTCACCATCATCCCCGACGCATCGCCCGTGTTGAGCAGCACCGTGCCGCCCCGCTTCGGCGCGCCGGGCCCAAAGTCCTGCGCCTTGTCCTCAGAGATGAGCGCGGCACGGGATTTCAGATACGCCGGATCAAGCAGCGCGGTCTCATCCACCTCGGTCATGTGATCGCGGTCGGCGACAAAGGCGTGCAGATCGGCATAGGCCAGCTTGATTGCCTCGATCTGCAGGTGCACGGCGGCCAGATCGTCCGGGCCATGGTCGCGAATAGACGTGTGCTGCAGCATCCCCAACGCCATGAGCGCGGCAATCCCCTGCCCGTTCGGCGGGATCTCGTGCAGATCCACGTCGTCGAACGACTGGCTCACCGTGCCGCACCAGTCAGGCTTGTGGTTGGAGAGATCCTGCAGCGTCATCGCACCTCCATGTGCCTCGGCAAAGGCGACGATCTCTTCCGCGATCTCGCCTTCGTAGAAGGCACGCCCCTTGGTGTCGGCAATCGCGCGCAGCGTGCGGGCGGCTCCGGGGTTGCGGAACCGCTCACCCGCCTTCGGGGTGCGCCCGCCGGGCATGAAGGTTTCGGCAAACCCCGGCTGCTTGCCCAGTGTTTCGGCGCCCTTGGCCCAGAGCGTGGCGATCACCGGCGAAACAATGAACCCATCTTCGGCGTAGCGGATCGCGGGCGCCAGCACCGTCGCCAGCCCCAGCTTGCCAAATCGCTCCGACAGTTCGACCCATGCGCTGACCGCGCCGGGCACGGTGACGCTGTCCCAGCCGTGCTGCGGCACACCATTGGGAAAGCGCTCGGGCGACCATGCGGCGGGCGCACGGCCCGAGGCGTTGAGGCCGTGCAACTGCTTACCGTCCCACAAAATGCAGAAGGCATCCGAGCCGAGGCCGTTGCCTGTGGGCTCCACCACGGTCAGCGCGGCGGCGGTGGCGATCGCGGCATCTACCGCGTTGCCGCCCTGTTGCAGGATGGTGAGCCCGGCCTGCGTGGCCAGCGGCTGAGACGTCGCAACGACGTTCTCTGCGAGAACCGGCGAGCGGCGCGACGGGTAGACGGGATCATGACGCAGGCGCATCGGCACTCCTTCAAAGGTCTGCGCAGACTGGTGGCACTTGGCGGTTGGCCCTGCGGGCAAGGCTTATCTCCGTCCCGCGGCAAGGCCACGCCCAGCATCCGGCACGTGTCTGCGATTTCATCAAGTGCAATAACACAAGACAGGCCTGCACAAAGCGCGGATTGATTGCGATCATTTTCAGAATTTCTTACGTTAGCGCGATGGACACCCGGCAACTCGAAACTCTTCTCGCGATCGAACAGCACGGCGGTTTCGCCGCGGCGGCGCAAGCGGTGAATTTGACAGCCTCGGCGGTCAGCCAGCAGGTCTCGGCGCTGGAGGCGGAACTGGGGGTGCAGCTTTACGATCGCGGCCGCCGCCCGCCCGTGCTCACCGCCAAGGGCGCCGAGGTGCTGCGCTCGGCCCGGCAGATCCTGCGTATCGTCACCGAGACCCGATCCTCGGTCACCGGCGGCGACGTCGGCGGCACGCTGGCGCTTGGCACCCTGCGCACAGGGGCCAATTCACTGGTGCCGCAGGCGCTGGCGTCCCTGCGGGGACGCTTTCCCGATCTCACCTACCGGCTGCGCATCGGCGTCTCCGAGGACCTGATGGCCGAAGTCGTCTCGGGTCAACTCGACGCCGCGCTGGTGGCCGAGCATGTGGCGGTGCCGCCAAGCCTGCGCTGGACAGAGGTGCTGGCCGAGCCCTTGGTGGTGATCACCCCACCGGGCACCGGCGGCGTCGCGATCCACGATCTGATCCGCCGCGTGCCCTACATCCGCTACCGCACGCAGGTGCCGCTGGCGCGGCAGATCGATACCGAAATCGCCCGGCTTGGCGTGGCGCCGCGGCAGGTCGTTTCGGTCAACACGATGACAGCGGTGGTGGGCTGTGTGCGGGCGGGCATGGGCTTTGCCATCATCCCCTATGTCGCGCTGCAGGATTCAATCACCGCCGCGCTCGACTGGTTTCCCTTCGGCACGCCGCCGATCCACCGCAGGCTCGGCCTCGTGCAGCGCCCGACCAGCAGCCGCGCCGAGGTGCTTTCAGCGCTGATCGCCGCGCTGCAAGAGCATGGCCGCCCGCGCGACGATCAGGATTGATGGCAAGGGCCGAAGGCGCCCCGGACGCCGCGGCGCTTAGCTGCGGTCGTCGAGGATACGCGCCAAGGCCGGATCGTTGCCGAAGAACGGCTCGGCGCTCAACCCGCCCTCGCCCGACTGGTCCGGCTGGATCATCAGGCGCTGGCGCAACTCGTTCTGGAACGGGCTGATCTTGCCAGTGCGCCGGGCTCTTGCCTTCAGCATTTCGCCTTCGATGGCCGCGTCGATGTCGTGATATTCCCCCCGCGCGACAAGGCCTTCGGCATAGGAGAGGACCTCTCCGCTGATGGTCACCGTCTGTGTCTTGCGCATGATCCAACCCCCTCACTCGTGTGGCAGCACGGCCAAGTGTAACGTGAGTCGGCCCGTACACCAGCAGCAAAAGTTAACGCGGCGTTAATACATGTGGCCTCGCTGTGGCGCAGACGCAAACCGGCCCGGACGGGCGCTGCCGTCCGGGCCGGTCATCTGTTTCAATCAGGGCCGAAGACCTTCCTTCAGGCCCACTCGCCCTTGCGGAACACCGGCACACGGGTGCCATCCTCGCGGATGCCATCGATGTCGGTCTCGGGGCCACCGATCATCCAGTCGACGTGGATCATCGAGCTGTTGCCGCCCTGCGCCGCGACCTCGTCTTGGCTCAGCGACGCGCCGTCGAGGAAGCACTTCGAATAGCACTGGCCAAGCGCGATATGGCAGGCGGCGTTTTCGTCAAAGAGCGTGTTGTAGAACAGCAGGCCGGACTGCGAGATCGGCGAGCCATGCGGCACCAGTGCCACTTCGCCAAGCCGCGCCGCGCCCTCGTCTGTGGCCAGCAGTTCCTTCAGCACCGCCTCGCCTTTCTCGGCCTTCGCTTCAACGATACGGCCGCCCTCGAAACGCACCTCGATGCCGTCGATCAGGCTGCCCTGATGCGACAGCGGCTTGGTCGAGCGTACGGTGCCCTCGACCTTCTGCGCGTGCGGCGTGGTGAACACCTCTTCGGTGGGGATGTTGGGATTGCACTGCACCCCGTTCTGCGCGCTGCTGGCGCCGCCATGCCATTCATGGCCGTCGGCCAGCCCCACCGTCAGATCAGTGCCCGGCCCGCTGAAATGCAACGCGGCGAAGCGCTCGGAGTTCAGCCATTCGGTACGCGCGCGCAGCGCCGCGTTGTGCTCGGCCCATGCGGCGACGGGATCGGCCTGATCGACGCGCGAGGCGGCAAAGATCGCCTCGGCCAGCTTGGCCTGGGCTTCGGGCTCGGGAAGCTCGGGGAACATGCGCTTGGCCCATGCCACGCCCGGCCATGCGCAGATCGACCAGTTGATCTTGAAGTTGGTGATCTCTTCCATCGCCGGCTTGTAGGCCTTGGAGTTCGCCTTGCCGACTCGCGAAACCTTCGCCGGGTCCTGTTCGGCCAGCAGCATCGGGTCTTCGCCGACGATCGCCATGCGCGCCGCGCCCTCGCCAAAGGCCTCGGCCATGCCGTTGTAGAGCCAGCCCGCGGCCACATCGAAACTGCCGTCCTTGGCCTCTTCGAAGCGCGCGAGGCTGACCTCCGAGTCGGACAGCAGCGGCGTCACCAGCGAGGCACCGGCGCGATAGGCGGCGCGCGTCACCGCCCGCACCAGCGGCAGCGCCGAGACCGGCGCGGTCAGAACAAGCTGCTGACCTTCCTGCAGGTTTACCCCGGTGCGCACGGCAACCTCGGCAAGGCGGTCGATCAGATCGGGGTCTATGGCGGTGGAAGTCATGGCAAGCTCCTTGTGTCTCTTTTGAGCGGTAAGCTGTGTCCGCAGCGGCCCGCCGTCAAGCCGATGGCCGCCGCTGCCGTCGGCGCGGGCCGGTCATGACCGCGCGTCACCAGTGCGACATAAAAGCGACAGACGCGCATGACAGATTGAAGTCGCCGATCCTTTGGTGATAGGAGGCGCGCCATGTTTCGGAAACTCTTGCATACCCTCCTTGGCCCGGCCTTCCGGCGGCCGCCGCGATTCCAGATCGCGGCGATGTGCTACCGGTATGCCCCCGATGGCGGCGCGCTCGAGGTTCTGCTGATCACATCGCGCGACACCGGACGCTGGGTGGTGCCCAAGGGCTGGCCCAAGGCCGGGCTCGACGCCGCAGGCGCGGCGATGGGCGAAGCCTGGGAGGAAGCCGGGGTCACCCCGCCAGATGTTCCGCCCACCGAGATCGGCACCTATCACTATGACAAGCGGCTCGATGGCGGCTTGCCGGTGGACACTAAAGTGCATGTCTATGCCACCGAGGTCACGAAACTCGAAGATAACTTCCCCGAGGCCGGGCAGCGCGAGCGGCGCTGGGTCAGCCCCGAAGAGGCGTCGGGCATGGTTCAAGAACCTGAACTCAGCACCCTCTTCCGCCGTTTGCCGGCGATCCTGAAAGCGCACGAAAAGTTTCGCTGACCGCCGCTCTCTGAAAGACACGGATGAAGGATGCGGCGATGAGCGCGCGTGACACCAATAAAGATTGGCCGACGCTGGACAAGGACCTCAACCGGATGTCCCTGCTCGAGTCGGCGTCGCTCTATACCGCGCGCCCGCTCGTCGGACTGGGCGTCTCTCTGGTCTTCATCGGGCTGATGGCGCTGCTTGCCGGGCTGGTCGCGGGTGCGACGCCGGGCACGATGATCATCGTCGTCGCAGCGGCCTTCGGGGCCTATATGGCGCTGAACATCGGTGCCAACGACGTGGCCAACAACATGGGCCCCGCAGTGGGGTCGAACGCGCTGTCGATGGCCGGCGCCATCGCGATCGCAGCGATCTGCGAAAGCGCCGGGGCGCTGCTGGCAGGCGGCGACGTGGTCTCGACCATCTCCAAGGGCATCAACGATCCCGCCGCCCTCGATCACGGTGGCCTTTTCGTGCACGCGATGCTGGCGGCGCTGCTGTCGGCAGCGCTCTGGGTCAACCTTGCCACGTGGATCGGCGCGCCGGTGTCCACCACGCACGCCGTCGTTGGCGGTGTCATGGGCGCGGGCATCGCCGCAGCAGGCTTTGCCACGGTGAACTGGCCGACCATGGGCGCCATCGCCGCAAGCTGGGTGATCTCGCCGGTGATGGGCGGTGTCATCGCCGCCGCCATGCTGGCCTTCATCAAGTGGCGGGTGATGTATGTGCCCGACCGGATCGCCGCCGCGCGCACATGGGTGCCGGTGCTGATCGGCCTGATGTCGGGCGCGTTTGCCACCTATCTCGCGCTCAAGGGCCTGAAGAAGGTGATGCACATCGACATGCCGATCGCGCTGCTGATCGGTCTCGGCGCGGCGATCCTCATCGGCCTGATCTCGGTGCCGCTGGTGCGCCGCCAGTCCGAAGGGCTGGAGAACCGCAACGCCTCGCTCAAGGTGCTCTTCCGGCTTCCGCTGGTGGTGTCCGCAGCCCTGCTGTCCTTCGCGCACGGTGCCAACGATGTGGCCAACGCCGTCGGTCCGCTGGCGGCCATCGTCGATGCGCTGCAGACCGGGACCGAAGGCGCGTCCGAAGTGTCGATCCCGCTCTGGGTGATGGTCATCGGCGCGGTGGGCATCTCCTGCGGCCTGATCCTCTTCGGCCCGCGGCTGATCCGCATGGTCGGCAGCCAGATCACCAAGCTCAACCCGATGCGCGCCTATTGCGTGGCGCTCTCGGCGGCGGTGACGGTGATCATCGCCTCGTGGCTCGGCCTGCCGGTCAGCTCGACGCATATCGCGGTGGGCGGCATCTTTGGCGTCGGATTCTTCCGCGAGTGGTACATGGCGCGCCGCGCGCGCAAGCTGAACAAGGCCAACGGCCGCAAGCCGCTGCCGATCGAGGAACGCCAACGCCGCAAGCTGGTGCGCCGCTCGCATTTCCTGACCATCGCTGCCGCGTGGGTGGTCACCGTGCCAGCCTCGGCGGTGCTGTCGGCGGTATGCTTCTTTCTCATCTCGGCCATGCTCGGCTGAGCTTAATCGACGCTTTACGGACACGGACGCAAGGTATATAGCGCACCCTTTCCCGGCGCCCTGACTCGGTCTGACTCCTCGTACCGACATCCTTCGCCGACAGTCCTTGGATCGGATCTCAGACTTTGAAACAGACCCTCGCAGCCGCTCTGCAAGCCCGCGGATACGAAACACTTACCCCGGTACAGGAAGCGGTGACAGACACCGCACTCGCCGGCGCAGACCTTCTGGTTTCCGCGCAGACCGGTTCCGGCAAGACGGTGGGCTTCGGCCTTGCCATCGCCCCTTCTGTACTCGGCGATGCCGAAAGCTTCGGCGCCGCTGGTGCCCCCGAGGCGCTGATCATCGCGCCGACGCGCGAACTGGCACTGCAGGTGAAGCGCGAACTGAGCTGGCTTTATGCCGAAGCGGGCGCCGTGATGGCCTCTTGCGTCGGCGGCATGGACGCGCGCACCGAGCGCCGGGCGCTCGAGCGCGGCGCGCATATCGTCGTCGCCACCCCGGGCCGTCTCTGCGACCACCTGCGCCGCGGCGCGCTGGATCTCTCGCAGGTCAAGGCCGTGGTGCTCGACGAGGCGGACGAGATGCTCGATCTGGGCTTCCGCGAAGACCTCGAAACCATTCTCGAAGCCTCGAACCCCGAGCGCCAGACGCTGCTGTTCTCGGCCACCGTCTCGCCGCAGATCGCGCAGCTGGCACAGCGCTACCAGCGCGACTCGCAGCGCGTGACCGTGCAGGGCGGATCGAAGCAACACTCGGACATCTCCTATCAGGCGATCACCGTGGCGCAGGGCGATCAGGAAAACGCGATCACCAACCTGCTGCGCTTCCACGAAGCGCCCAACGCCATCGTCTTTGCCAACACCCGCGCCACCGTGGCGCGGCTTGTGACCCGCCTGACCAACCGCGGCTTTGCCGTTGTCGGCCTGTCGGGCGAGCTGAGCCAGGACGAGCGCAGCCACGCGCTGCAAGCGATGCGCGACGGTCGTGCCCGTGTCTGCGTCGCCACCGATGTGGCCGCCCGCGGCATCGACCTGCCGAACCTCGATCTGGTGATCCACGCCGAGCTGCCGCAGAGCAACGAAGCGCTGCTGCACCGCTCGGGCCGCACCGGCCGCGCCGGGCGCAAGGGCATCTCTGCGCTGATCGTGCAGCTGCGCGACCGTAAGAAGGCCGAGCGCATCATGCGTTTTGCCAAGGTCGATGCAGAATGGGTCGAAGCTCCCAGCGCCGATGCCGTGCTTGAGAAGGACGAGGCGCGCCTGATGGCCGATCCGGTCTGGACCGATCCCTCGCCCGAAACCGACGAGGCACTGATCAAGCAGATCACCGAGCAATACTCGTCCGAACAGATCGCTGCCGCCATGGTCCGCCAGTGGCGCGGCCTGCGCTCGGCTCCCGAGGAACTGCTGCCGGTCGACGCCCGCCCCGAGCGCGCGCCGCGCTCCGAGCCCTTTGGCCCGAGCCGCTGGTTCAGCGTAACCGTGGGCCGCGAGGGCAACGCCAACCCGCGTTGGCTGCTGCCGAAGATCTGCCGTGCCGGCCAGATCACCCGCGAGTCCATCGGCGCGATCCGCATCGCCGACGAACTGACCTACGTCGAGATCGCCGCCAGCGCGGTCGACGGCTTCCTTGAGGCCCTCGGCCCCGACATGGAAGTGGCGCAGGGCCTCGTGATGGAAGAGGTCGACGGCCTCCCCGAGGAACTCAAGGGTGCGCCGCGCGGTCCCAAGAAGCCGGGCGGCTTCAAGAAAGACGGCGGCTTCCGCAAGGAAGGTGGGTTCAAGAAAGAGGGCGGCTTCAAGAAGAAGTCCTTCGGCGGCCCCGGCAAAGGTGGCTTCAAGCGCAAGTCCGAGGACAGCGATTTCGATCGCCCGCGCCGTGAGGGCGACAAGCCCAAGGGCAAGTTCGGTGCCAAGAAAACCTTCCGCGACACCGATGGCGCGCACAAGAAAGCCGGCCCCAAGAAGCACCGCAAGGGCTGAGGCTCCGCTGACAGACTGACGTGAAAGAGGCCGCCGGAAATCCGGCGGCCTTTTTCCATTTCCAACAGCGCTTACTTCGCCCGGAACAAGGCCGAAGGCCGCAGGGCGAGCGCCGGCCCGTCCCCACGGGCTGGCACTTTGTTATTGTTGTGCTGCGCTCGCGGGGTGGTCGGATTTGGCGGGCATAAAGTGCAGACCTCGAGGGGATTTGCGCCATAGGCAGCGTCAGTGCGCCGCGCCCCCTGCCCCGGCCTTCGGCGGTTTCATCGCCAGCGCCATCACGGCCAGCCCGGCAAAGAGCACGGTGATCAGCAAGAAGACGTCGACGAAGGACATCACCGTCGCCTGCTGCGCCACCCGCCCGGCCATCTGCTGTAACGCGCCAGTGTCGCCATCGGCACCCTGCGCCGTCAGGTTCTGGCCCATCATCTCGAGCTGACGCAACGCCTCGGGATTGTCCCAGTTCACCGCCTCATTGAGCCGCGCCGTGTGCAGCGCCCCACGATCAGTGAGCAGCGTGTTGATCACCGCCAGCCCGACCGCGCCGCCAAGGTTGCGCATCAGGTTGTAGAGCCCCGAGGCGCTTTTCATCTTGTCCGGCGGCAGCGTGCCAAGCGCAAGGTTGTTGATCGGCACCATACAGATCATCAGCGACAGCCCGCGCAGCACCTGCGGCCAGAACAATTCCTGAAAATCCCATTCGGCGGTCATCCCGGTCAGCATCCACGACGACAGGCCGAAGCCGAGAAAGCCCATCAGCAGCATCAGCCGCAGGTCCATCTTCGACGACAGGATCCCCGCCAGCGGTGCCGAAAGGAACATCGCAAGCCCCGACACGAAGACCGTCTGCCCGGTCATCAGGCTGTCGTAGCCGCGGATCGACGACAGGTAGAGCGGGTAAAGATAGGTCATCCCATAAAGCCCGATGCCCATGACGAAGCTGAACAGCGATCCGACGGCAAAGTTGGTATCCGAGAAGGCCGAGAAATCCACCACGGGGGTCTTCAGCGTGAAAGCCCGCCAGAAGGTGACGATCCCGCCCAGCACCATGACGACGAAGAGCGCGGCGACGATCTCGTCCTGAAACCAGTCGTTGCCCGGCCCTTCTTCCAGCACGTATTCCATCGCGCCAAGGAAGCAGGCCAGCGCGCCAAGGCCGATCCAGTCGAACGTGTCGAAAAGCTTCCACTCCGGCTTGTCGAAATCCACCAGCGTCAGCGCGCCAATGGTGACGAGAATGCCCGCGGGCACGTTGACGAGGAACAGCCAGTGCCAACTCATCGCGTGGCTGAGGTAGCCACCGACCGTCGGGCCGACGGTCGGCGCGAGCGTGGCGACAAGGCCGATCATCGGCGAGACGATGGCCCGCTTCGACGGCGGAAACAGCGTGAAGGCCGCCGCGAAGACCGACGGGATCATGCCGCCCCCCAGAAATCCCTGCACCGCCCGCCACAGGATCATCTCGTTGATCGAGCCCGACGTGGCGCAGAGAAAGGAGGCGATGGTAAAGCCCCCAGCCGACAGCGCGAAAAGATAGCGCGTCGACATCATCCGCCCCAGAAGGCCCGAGAGCGGGATCATGATCACCTCGGCGATCAGATAGGAGGTCTGCACCCAGCTGATCTCTTCCGACGAGGCGCCGAGCCCGGCCTGAATTTCCGGCAGCGAGGCCGAGACGATCTGGATGTCGAGGATCGCCATGAACATCCCGAAGACCATGACGAAAAACGCCGCGACCCTGCGCGGCGTCAGCTCGGGCTCCCCGGCTTCGATATCGGCGTCGGCACTCATTGCGAGACCTCCGCAAGCTCCGTGCGCTCGGGCGCGGTGCGCGCGTCGATCTCAACCACCACCGACAGGCCGGCGCGCAGGCCGGGAGTGTCCTCGGGCAGCTCGATCCGCACCGGCACCCGCTGCACGATCTTGGTGAAGTTGCCAGTGGCATTGTCCGCCGGCAGCAGCGAAAAGACCGAGCCGGTGGCCGGGGCGACCGAGATAACGCGGCCTTCGATCTCATGGCCTTCCAGCGCGTCGATGCTGACCTTGGCGGTCTCGCCGGGATGGATGCCCGCAAGCTGGGTTTCCTTGTAGTTCGCCTCGACGTAGAGCCCGCGCTCGGGCACCACCGCGGCAAGCCGCGCGCCGATATTCACCAGTTCACCTTCTTCTATGGCGATATTGGCGACCGTGCCGTCGAACGGCGCGCGCAGAACGGTATGATCGAGGTCGCGCTGCGCCTGAGCGATGTCGAGTTCGATCTCGCGGCGGCGGCTCTCGGTCTCGGCCCGCTCTGCCTTGAGCACCTCGACCTGCGCCTCGGCCCCTTTGATCGCGGCCTCGGCGGCGGCCTTGTTGGCCTTGGCGGTTTCCAGCGCCTCGTTCGCATCATCAAGGTCGGCCTGCGAGGTCACCTTGCGCTCGGCCAACCCCTGCGCGCGCCCCTGCGCGGTCTGCGCCGTGCGCAGGGCCGCCTCGGCGGCCGAGAGTTCGGCCTCGGATTGGGTGACGGTCGCCCGCGCCGCCGCGACCTGCGCGTCGATCCGCGCCAGCGTACGCTCCAGCGTCGGTAGTTGGGCCTGCGCCTGTTCCAACGCAATGCGGTAGTCGCCGTCCTCAATGCGGACCAGCACGTCGCCCTTGCTCACATGCTGGTTGGCCTGCACGGGGATCGCTTCGACGTAGCCCTGCAGCTTGGACGACACCAGCGACAGATCCGCCTGAACATAGGCGTCATCGGTTTCGACCATGAACCGCCCCTCGGTCCACCAGCCATAGCCCTCGTATCCCCCCGCCAGCAGCGCAAGAAGCGCGATCCCCCCAAGGATGCGCTTCTTGCGGCCACTTTTGGGCGGCGCCGTGTCTTCGTGAGTGGTGGCCTGTTCAGGCTGCGGCGCCGCAGGACGATTATCGGGATCGGTGGCTTCGATGCGATCGTGACGGGACATGGGGCGGACTTTCGGAGGCGGACGGACAGTACCCCGAGGGATTCGCTCTATCGAACCACCCGGTTCGATACCAGTTAGACGCCTGCCGACACGAAATCAAGGCTTCATCGAACCGACCGGTTCGATTATATCTGAGCCATGACCGAAGAGACTCTCACAGACGCCGCCCGCGTAGATGCGCAAAAACGCCGCCATGCCGCGGGCGAAGATCCTGAAAAGCGCCGCCAGATCCTCGAAGGCGCGTGGAGCGTGTTTGTCGCGCAAGGCTATCACGCCGCCTCGATGAACAGCATCTGCAAGGCCGCCGGCGTGTCGAAAGGCACGCTCTATGTCTATTTCGAGAACAAGGAGGATCTCTTCGTCGCGCTGGTCGAGGATAAACGTCGCGACTTCTTTGACGGGATATTCGAGCGTCTCGCCCATGCTGGCACCGTCGAGGAACGGCTGCTGGCCTATGCCACCGGGCTTTCGGTGCAGCTCAACTCCGACGACGTGATGCGTGCGCAGCGCATCGTCATCAGCGTGGTCGAACGCATGCCCGAACTGGGCAAGCGGTTCTATGATGCCGGCGCGCGGCATTTCCTTGGCTGTCTCGAGGAATTCCTGCGCAAGGAGACCGAGGCCGGAACACTTGCGATCGCCGACACCGAACTGGCTGCATCGCAGTTCGTCGAACTCTCGACCACCGGCACATGGCGCGCACGGCTCTTCGGGCGGCGGCCCGACGAACCCTCGGACGAAGAAATCGCCTATTATGCCCGCGAGGCGGTGCGCATGTTCCTCGCGAGGTACGGCAGCTGACGGCCGGACAGACAGGCCAAGAGCGCGCGCCGGTCTGATCCCCAGCGCGCGCCCTTCTTGGGGTCCGTCAAATCTTCAGCCTGCCCGGGTCAGCATGCCGAACAGATCGCGCGGATCATCCGGGTCGGCCAGCAGATCAAGCTGCTCGCAGAATGCCCCGCCCTCGATAAGCCCATGGACGTAGCGAAGCGCCGAGAAATCCTCGATCGCAAACCCCACCGAGTCGAAGAGCGTGATCTGCTTGGCGTCACGCCGCCCCGGGGTTTCGCCGCGCATCACCTGCCATAGCTCGGTCACCGGGTGATCTTGCTCCAGCTGCTGGATTTCGCCCTCGATGCGGGTCTGCTCGGGGTATTCCACAAAGATGTCCGAGCGCAGCAGGATGTCGCGATGCAGTTCGGTCTTGCCCGGGCAGTCGCCGCCGATCGCGTTGATGTGCACGCCGCTGCCGACCATGTTGTCGGTCAGGATGGTCGCGTATTGCTTGTCGGCGGTGCAGGTGGTGATCACCTGCGCGCCCTCGACCGCGGCTTCGGGGCTGTCGCAGCGCACCACCTCAAAGCCTTGCGCCTTGAGGTTTCGCTCGGCCTTGTCGGTCGCCGCCGGATCGACATCATAGAGCCGCAGCCTGTTGATCCCGCTCAGCGCGCGGAACGCCAGGGCCTGAAACTCGCACTGCGCGCCATTGCCGATCATCGCCATCACCTCGGCACCTTTCGGCGCGAGGTACTTGCCCACCAGCGCCGAGGTGGCGGCGGTGCGCAGCGCGGTCAAAACGGTCATCTCGGTCAGCAGGATCGGATAGCCATTGGCCACCGACGACAGCACGCCAAAGGCGGTGACGGTCTGATACCCCTCGCGCATGTTCTTGGGGTGGCCGTTGACGTATTTGAAGCCGTAGTTCTGGGCATCTGCCGTCGGCATCAGCTCGATCACCCCATCGCGCGAGTGGCTGGCCACGCGCGGCGTCTTGTCGAACTCCGGCCAGCGTTTGAAGTCATCCTCGATGACGGCAGCAAGCCCGGTGAGGAAGGCCTCGATGCCATGGGCATGCACCAGCTTCATCATGTTCTCGACCGACACGAAGGGCACATAGGCAAGTTCGGAGGGTTTCAGATCAGAAGGGGTCACGGCCATCATCAGAAGCTCCGGGTCATACGGTCAAGCACGCGGCGACCGAACAGGCTCGCCGTCAGGTCGCACAGCAGCTTCGCCGTACGCCCGCGCTCATCAAGGAACGGGTTCAGCTCGACGAGATCGAGCGAGCGCACCAGCCCGGAATCGCCAAGGGTTTCCATGATCAGATGCGCCTCGCGGAAAGTGGCGCCGCCGGGCACCGTGGTGCCCACGGCGGGTGCGATCCCCGGCTCGAGGAAGTCGACATCGAAACTGACGTGCAGCAGACCGTTCGCTGCCTTTACCTTTTCGAGAAAGGTTTTCAGCGGCGCCAGAACGCCGGTCTCGTCGATGGCGCGCATGTCGTGCACCTCGATCCCCTGCTCACGGATCAGCTTGTGCTCGGCCCGGTCGACCGAACGGATGCCCATCATGCAGATGTTCTGGGTCGGCACGGCGGCGGCGAGCGGCGGGTAGGCGTCATTGCCGGGCTGGCCGGTGAAATAGTTCACCGGGGTGCCGTGCAGATTGCCGCTTTCCGTGGTCTCCAGCGAATGCAGATCAGGATGCGCGTCGAGCCAGAGCACGAAGAGCGGACGCCCCTGCCCCTGCGCGTAGCGCGCCATCCCCGCGACGGTGCCCGCGGACATCGAATGATCGCCGCCCATGTAAATCGGCAGGTCATGCGCGCTGGCCGCGTCGAAGGCGGCGGCTTCCAGCGCTTCGATCCATGCGATGGTTTCGGCGAGGTTGTGGATCGCGCCATTGGCGTGTCCCCGCGGGGACACCGCGGGAATGCTGAGGTCGCCAAGGTCGGTCACCTGCCAGTCGAGCGCGGCCAAAGTCGGCTCGAGCCCGGCGGTGCGCAGGCTGGCGGGCCCCATCAGGCAGCCCGGTTGCGACGCGCCGGTCTGGATCGGGGCGCCGAGAAGGGAACAGGTACTGGGCATGGTCTCTCCGTTGTGCTTGCGCGCATGATGCCGCGAGTTGCTGACGAATGTGATCGTCAATGTGATCAAAACGCATTAGTATCTGCTCACTTTGATCAACATATGAGTCAAACCGTACAGCATGAGCCCGCTTCCGAAAACTGACCGTGCCATCATCGCCGCGCTGCGCGGCGACGCGCGCATGCCGATCACCCAGCTTGCGCAGACCGTTGGCATCTCGCGCACCACCGCGCGCGCCCGGCTCGAAGCGTTGGTGGCCGAGGGGCGGATCCGGCGGTTCACCATCGAGACCGATCAGGATGTGGAAGGCGAGGTGCGCGCGATCACCATGGTCGAACTGCAAGGGCGGCTGTCGCGCAATGTCATCCGCACGCTGACCCGCATCCCCGAGGTGTCGACCATCCATGCCACCAACGGCGCATGGGATCTGGTGGTGGAGATCAGGACGGACTCGTTGGTGAATTTCGACCGGGTGCTGCGCGAGATCCGCGACGTCCCGGGGGTGCTCAACTCCGAAAGCAGCCTGCTTCTGGCGCATGTGTCGGGGTGAAGCCCGCCCGGAACAAGGCGCGCAGCGCCGCCGGGCGAGCGCTGGCCCGTCCGGGCGGGCTGGCGCTTTGTCATTCATATGCAGATGAACGAGGTCACACGGATTTGGCGGGCATAAAGCGCGGACCTCAACCGTTGCAGCGTCACCCCACGGGCCGACGCTCGCCCGGCTTCACCCCTCAGCATCCTCCGACAACGCCTTGAGCCGGCGCAGCAGTGCCGCGTCGCGGAAGGCGACATCCTTGGCAAAACTTTCCTCGTTCGGCGTGCCATAGGCTTCGGTCAGCATCGCGCGGGTTTCGGGATCGAGCCGCGCGTCACCCAGATCGTCCCACCATGTCTCGACCGCCTCGCCGAGATGATCGAGGAAATGCCCCATGCCGCCGACACCGCCCGCCAGCGCAAAGATCTTGCCCTGCCCGATGAAGGCCCACCGCTGGCCCGGCCCCATCGAGGCCGCAAGGTCGATGTCCTCCATCGACGCCACGCCCTCGCGCGCGAGGTAAACGCTCTCGCGCAGAACGGCGGCCTGCAGGCGATTGGCGATATGGCCGATCATCTCGCGGTTCAGCTTGATCGGCACCTTGCCCACCGCCTTGTAGAACGCCATCGCCGCTGCGACCGCCGCCTCGGAGGTCAGCTTGCCCGGGACCACCTCCACCAGCGGCACCAGATGCGGCGGGTTGAACGGATGGCCGACGACCAGCCGCTCGGGGTGCTTCATCTCGGCCTGTAGTTCGCTGGGCATGATGCCACTTGTGGACGAAGCGATGACGACGTCGGGCGCCAGCGCAGACTCGAGCTTGGCATAGGTGTCGCGCTTGATCTCGATACGCTCGGGGGCGTTTTCCTGCACCAACCCGGCGCCGGTAGCGGCCTCTTCGGGGGTCGCAAAGAACGTCAGCGCGGCGAGCGCCTCCTCTGCGCTGCGGCCCGAGGTCTGTCCGAGTGCCTCCATCGACGGCCAAGCGGCGCGGACGAACTCGCGCAGTTTGGCTTCTGCGCTTGTGCCGGGATCGCTGGCGCGGACGCTCAGCCCGGCCCCAAGGAACAGCGTCGCCCAGCTGGCGCCGATGGTTCCGGTGCCGATCACGGCGATGGTCTGGGGAATCTGCGGGGATGCTTCGGCGGATGACATGGGAAAACCTCTCTCCTCAGGGAAATCGCGCATGGCTTGGCCCATCGTCTGCGACGACGGGCTTGCTGGCGCGCACCCTAGCGGTTTGCGCAGTGGGCGAAAGGGCAGCCGGGCGGAATCCGCCGACCGAAAGAGCGGGTCAGCCCGCGCGCATTTTGTGCCGCTGCGTCAGTTCGGCGCGCCAGCGCGCCGCATAGGCGCGCAGCGCGTCCGCGTTCTGCGGCGCGCGGCGCGGACGCGGGGCGGCAACAACTCCCCCCTCCGACGCCAGAAGCGCTGCGCCGATGCTGGTGCCCGTGGCCGAGGCCGAGCAGGCGATCTCGCGCCCGGTTGCTGCTGCGAGCATATCGAGCAACAGATCGTTGCGGGCAAACGGCCCTTCGACGAGGACCGGCCCCTCTGCCCCGATCAGCGACAGGCATTCGGCGGTCATCAGCCCGAGGTAAAAGGCCAGTGCCACCGTCTTCTCGCCGGATGTCAGCGCCGCGCTCCAACCGCCGCGCCGCCCCGGGAACGGCCCGGAGGAGGGTTCGACTGAGGGCAGGAGCATCGCCTGCCGGTCCAGCACATTGGTGATGTCGTGCGCGGTGTTGGGGCCGATCTCGGGTTTGAGCAGCTCGTATTCGCGTCCGCCCATGAAACGGGCCGAGGGGGTCGGCCCGCCCATCGCGTTGACGTTGATCAGCAGATCGCGCGCCGGATCAAGCGTGACCTGCGCGCCGCCCACCGCCATGGAAATCACCCATGTGCCGGTGGACACGACCGAGAACGGCTGCGGCATCGCCTTGAGGTGCGGCAGCAGCGAAGCGTTGGAATCGTGGATGCCCGAGAGCACGGGCGTGCCCGGCGCAATCCCGGTCCGCTCGGCGATCTGAGGCCGCAAGGTGCCCGCCACATCGCCCGCATGCACCAGCGGCGCCATCTTGCCCTCAAGCCCCAGAGCGGCGACGAGCGGCGAGAAACGTCCCTCCCGCGGGCGCCACAGGTCGGTGTGGCAGCCAAGCGAGGTGTACTCGCAGCCATATGATCCGGTCAGGCGGCCAGACCAGTACTGCGGGTAGGTCACCACCTGCGCCAGCCGGTCCCGCAGCCCCTCTTGAGTTTCCAGCAGCCAGTGTAATTGCGCCCCGGCGTTGAGGCCCATCGTCAGGCGCGGCGAGCCGGTCAGGGCAAACTCGGGACGGATCGCGTCGTATTGCGTGGCAAGCTGGTCGGGGCCGTCGTGCTCGTAGTCCAGCACCGAGCAGGCCAGCCCCCCCGCCGCATCGAGCAACGCGAGCGAGGCGCCATGGGTGGTGATGCTGATCGCATCTATCCCATGCTCTGCCTGCAGGTCGCGCAGCCCCTCGATCAGGAAGGCCCACAAAGCGTCGACATCATAATGCGGGTACGGCGGGCGGCTCAGCACAGGGTTGGGCCGGGTGCGCACGCCGATCTCGCACAGGCTTTCCATGTCCACCACCGCGAGCTTGGCGTTGGTCTTGCCGATGTCCCAGACGGCGACATGACGGGGGGCATCGGGGGCGCTCATGGCAGGTGAAACATCGGCTGCAGCGGCACGGCGACCGGTTCGTTGTCTGGCTGGGTCTGCATGATGTCGGCCATATGCGCCCACCAGCGCTGCATGACCTCGGTCTGCGGCAGCGCCTCCATGCGATGATCCGCGCGCCGCCAGAGCACCCCGAAGAGATGGTTCGTCTCGGGATCGAGATGGATCGAGTAGTCCTCCACTCCGGCGTCCTTGAGCAGCGCGACCAGTTCGGGCCAGATGGCGTCGTGGCGACGCTTGTACTCTTCGGCGCAGCCGGGGTTCAGCACCATGCGGAAAGCGTACTTTTCCATCACCGCCTCCACATCGCCCAGAGGCGCGGCAGGGCGATCACGCCGATCAGCAGCGCACCGATGAAGATCGACATGACGATGCCCGGCACGTTCAGCAGCCCGAGGCCAAAGGTCACCAGCCCCATCACGAAGGCGGCGATCACCACGCCGGGGATCGACCCCGAACCGCCAAGGATCGACACCCCGCCCAGCACCACCATGGTCACCACCTCCAGTTCCCAGCCGAAGGCGATAGACGGACGTGTCGAGCCGAGCCGCGAGGTCAGGCAGACCGCCGCGACGCCCGACATAAGCCCGGTGAGCAGGAAGAGGATGAACTTCACCCGCGCCACGCGGATGCCCGAGAAGCTGGCGGCGGTGGCATTGTTGCCGATGGCATAGACCATGCGGCCAAAGTTGGTGCGATGCAGCAGCAGGTAGTAGAGCACCGCCAGCAGCGCGAAGAGCACGAACTCGAAGGAGATCACCCAAAAGACGTAACCCTGCCCGAAGTAGGCGAAGTCTGCCGGATAGCCGCGATAGGCACCATCACCGAGCACGATGTAGGAAATGCCGCGGAAGAGGCTCATCGTGCCGATGGTCACCACGATCGACGGCAGGCCCATCTTGGTGACCAGCACCGCATTGAAGGCGCCGCAGGCGAGGCCGGTGGCGAGACCGATCAGCACGATCTCTGGCGTGCCTGCGCCATATTGCACCGCGGCGCCCATGGCAGTGGAGCACAGCGCGATGATCGAGGCAACCGAGAGGTCGATCTCGCCGCTGATGATCAGCAGCGCCATGGCGAAAGCGATCATCGCCTTTTCGGTGAAGTTGAAGGTCGCGTCGCTGAGGTTCCAAGCGTTGAGGAAATACGGCGAGGCGAAGCTGTTGGCGACGAAGATCGCCACGGCGACGGCGAAAAGCAGCAGCTCCCAGCTTTTCAGCAAGCGCGCGCCGGGGCCTTGCAGACGGTCGGGGATGCGGCGCGGGGCGGCGGTGTTTCGCTGCGAATTGATAGCGCTATCGGTCATGCGTGGCCCTCCGCACGTTTGAGGATGATGCGGCCCTTGTTGCGGCCCGAGCGGGCGTTGAAGGCCACCGCGACGATAATCGCCGTGCCCGAGATGGCGAGTTGCCAGAACGGTGAGATGTCGACCACCGGCAGCGCGTTCTTGACAATGCCGAGGAAAAGCGCGCCCAGAAGCGTGCCGAGGATGGTCCCTGCCCCGCCGGCGATCGAGATGCCGCCGATGACGCAGGCCGCCACGACCTCGAGCTCGAAGCCCCCGGCGATGTCGACATAGGCCACCGAATAGCGCGCGACCCAGAGATACCCCGTCAGCCCGGCCAGCATGCCGGAGATGGTGAAAGCCATGAACTGCGTGCGTCCGACGTCGATGCCGGTATAGACCGCCGCATGCGGGTTCCCGCCCACCGCATAGAAGGCGCGGCCCAGCGGGGTGCGGGCGATGCCGAGGAAGAACAGCCCGGTGACAAGGATGGCGATCCACGCCAGCACCGGCAGCCCGAGGATGTCGGCGCGCGGAAAGCCGGTGAAGGCGGCGCTCATCTCGTGGGCGTTCACCCAAGTGCCGCCGGAGATCACGAAGATGAAGCCGCGGTAGATGGTCATCGTGCCCAGCGTCACCACGATGGGCGGGATATTCAGCTTCCACACGAGGATGCCGTTGAACATGCCCATCACCGCGCCCATCGCCAGCGCAAGGATCAGGATCACCACCACCGGCACGCCGGGATAGGCGGCATTGAGCATGGCACAGACCATCCCGGTCAGCGCGAGGTTGGCGGCCACCGACAGATCGATGCAGCGGGTGAGGATCACCACCGTCTGCCCCAGTGCCAGCAGGATCAGCGGCGAGGTGTCGGTGAAGACGCGGGCGAGGTTGCCGGGCTCCACGAAGGCCGGAAAGCGGCTGGCGATCAGCGCCAGAAGCGCAATGATCGCCGCCGACAGGATCGCCTCGCGGGATTTCAGGAACTGGGTCATAGGGCGGCTCCTGCTGGTGAGGGGGGCTGGGGGGCGCTGCCCCCTCTTCGCTGCGCGAATTCACCCCCGGCGTATTTGGAAAGAGAAGAAGTGGCTTGGGTTGGCGTTTGGGTCATGGCTGCGCCCCGATGCCGGCGGCGTGGCGCACGAGGTTTTCCGGGGTGAGCGCGTCGCCCTCAAGCTCGGTGGCGATAAGCCCCTCGCGCATGACGATGACGCGGTCGGACATGCCCAGAACCTCGGGGATCTCGGAGCTGACCATGATCACCGACAGGCCCTGAGCGGCGAGCTCGGCCATGAACCCGTGCACGGCGGCCTTGGAGCCGATGTCGATGCCCTTGGTGGGCTCGTCGAGGATGATCACCTTGGGCTGGGTCGCCAGCCACTTGGCGATGACCACCTTTTGTTGGTTGCCCCCCGAAAGGTTGCCGACGTCCTGATCCAGCGCCGCGGCGCGCAGATCGAGCCGCTGCGTGTACTCACGCGCGAGGGCGAATTCTTCGGACAGGCGCAGGAAGCCGCGCCGCGAGGTCTGCGCCAGAGAGGGCAGCGTGACGTTCTGGAAGATCGGCAGGCCGATCACCGCCCCCTGCTTGCCGCGGTCCTCGGGGACGTAGACGATGCCATTGTCGACCGCCTCGGCGGGCGAGCGGATCACCCGCACCTGCCCGTCGATCCGCACCGCGCCCTTGGAGGGTTTGGTCACGCCAAAGAGCGCCTGCATGACCTCGGACCGCCCTGCCCCGACAAGCCCGTAAAAGCCGAGGATCTCGCCGCGGCGCAGGGTGAAGTTGATGTCGTCGAACTCGGTGGGATGGGCGTAGCCGACGACCTTCAGAACCTCGTCGCCAACAGTGTGGTCGCGCTGCGGGAAGATCTGGTCAACCGAGCGGCCCACCATCAGCCGCACCAGTTCGGCCTCGTCGACGTCGGCGATCAGGCCCGACCCCACGTGCTGCCCGTCGCGGAAAACGGTGTAGCGGTCGGCGATGCGGAAGATCTCGTCAAATTTGTGCGAGATGAAGAGGATGGCGCGCCCCTCGGCGCGCAGCCGTTCGACCAGCTCGTAGAGCTCTTCGATCTCCTTGTGCGACAGCGCGGCGGTGGGCTCGTCCATAACCACCACGCGGGCGTCGACCGACAGCGCGCGGGCGATGGCCACGAGGTGCTTGGAAGCGATGCCAAGCTCGCGCAGCGGCATGTCGGGATCGAGGTCGGCGTCGATGCGCGACAGGATCTCGCGCGCGGCCTTGCGCATCTTCGGCCAGTCGATCAGCCCGAAGCGGCCACGCGGCGCGTGACCGATGAAGATATTCTCGGCAACGCTGAGTTCGTCGAACAACACCGTCTCTTGGTGGATCGCAGTGATCCCGGCGGCGGTGGCGTCCTGTGCGGTGGCGAACTGCACCGGCGCACCGCCAAGGGTGATGGTGCCGCCATCGGGCTGATAGATGCCTGTGAGCGTTTTCACGATGGTCGATTTGCCCGCGCCATTCTCGCCGACCAGCGCGGTAACCTGACCGGGGTAGAGCTCGAGCGTGACGCCGTCGAGCGCCGTCACGCCGGGGAAGGTCTTGGTGATCCCCTCGAGCCGCAGCACAGGCGCGGAATCGACAGGCGCGGCATCGACCGTCGCGTCCGTGGATGAAACGGCGACGGGCGGGGTGGTGAGGCTGACTTGCATCGAGGCCCCCGAATTTGGATTTGGGTGGGACCCCGGCGCTGCTGCGCGCCGGGGCCGACATCAAGCGCGGATCAGAAGATGCTCTTGAACTCGTCGATGTTGCTGCTGTCGTAGACGAAGGGATCGGCCATGGCGCCCTCGTTGTTGTCGTCGAGGCTCAGCGTACCCATCCGGCCCATGGGGATCTCGGCGCCGGGTTCGGCCTCGGCCTCGCCGGTGGCCAGTTCGTAGGCGAGATAGGTCGCCGAGTAGCCGAGGTCGATCGGGTTCCAGATGGCGAAGCTCTTCGACGCGCCGCTCTCGATCGCGCCGGCCATCTCGGACGGCAGGCCAAGGCCGGTGACGTTCACTTCGCCGACCTTGCCGGCATCCTCGACCGCGCGGGCGGCGGCCACGATGCCCACCGAGGTCGGTGCAATGATCGCGTCGAGATCGGGATAGGTCTGCATCAGGCCCTGCGCCTCGCGGTAGGACTTGTCGGCCAGATCGTCGCCGTAGACCGTGGTGACCACCTCGATGCCCGGGTAGTCCCCCATCACCTTGTTCATCTCGTCGATCCAGATGTTCTGGTTGGTCGACGTGGTGGTGGCCGAGAGCACCGCGACCTCGCCTCCCTCGGGCAGGTTGTCGGCGGCGAGCTTGATGATCATGTTGCCGATCAGCGGGTTTGACGAGGGGTTGAGGTGCAACTGCCGGCCCTCGGGCGCGACGCCGCTGTCCCACGAGATCACCGTGATGCCGCGCTGCATCGCCTTCTTCAGCGCGGGCACCAGCGCGTCGGTGTCATTGGCCGACACGGCGATGGCGTCGACGTTCTGCGCGATCAGCGAGTTGATCACCTCGATCTGGCCCTCGGCCGTGGTGTCGGTGGGGCCGGTGTAGATCACCTCGACATTGCCCAGTTCGCTGGCGGCCTCCTCGGCGCCCTTGGCGGCGGCCTCGAAAAACCCGATGCCAAGCGCCTTGACCACCAGCGCGATGCGGACGTTGTCCTGCGCCTGCGCGGCACCGCCGGCCAGCATCATCGCCGCGAGCGCGGTTCCTCCGAAAAGTCGTCTCGTAATGCCCATTGTCTCCTCCCTAAGTTATGAGCCGTTCGTTATGTGCCGCTGCGGTCAGCCCGCCCCGGCGTCTCTGACCCGACCGGTCTGCGCCACGATCAGCCGTATCTCGGCTGCCTCCAGCATCGAGGCGGTGCGGTCGGTAATCCCTTCATCGGTGATCACGGTGTCGATGCGCTCGAGCGGGCAGAGCACGAGGCTCGAGCGGTTGTCGAATTTCGAGCTGTCGACCAACACCACCAGTTCGTCGGCCTGGTCGATGAGTTTCTCTTCGGCCTGAATCAGCAGCGGGTCGGCTTCCATCAGACCGATGGGCCCCAGCGCGTGCGCGCCCATGAACATGCGCTTGGCATAATAATGGCGCGTCATGTCGCTGGCGAAGGGTGACAGGATGATGTTCTGCTCGCGGTAGAGCGCGCCGCCGGGCAGCATCACCGTGTTCTTGGAATTCTTCAGAAGATGCTCGGCGATCGGGAAGCTGTTGGTCAGCACCTGCAGCCGGCGGTTGGCCAGCGGGTGCACCATCTGGAACGTGGTTGTCCCGCCGTTGATGATGATCGCCTCGCCGTCATCGCAGAGCGCCACGGCCTCGCGGGCGATGGCCTGCTTCTGATCGCTGTTGATCGCCTGGTTCACCGCGAAGGTGCGCCCGGCCAGCCCCGGCAGCGGCGGCGGGGTCAACGCCTCGGCCCCGCCGCGGACCCGGCGCAGCCGCTTAGCGGCGTGCAGCGTGGCGATGTCGCGGCGGATCGTCGCCTCGGAGGTGCCCGTAAGAGAGACGAGTTCCGACACCGTCACGATCGGCCGCTCTTGCACGGCAGACAGTATGATCCTGTGGCGTTCGGTTTCGTGCATCTGGTCCTCCCGTTCCGCTCAGATTGGACGAATCCTATCCCAAGTCAATCATGATTTTTCTTTTTCGATCATCCTGCAGCGCAGCATGATCGTTTTTGATTGTTTCTGGTTGACAGACTGGGCCCGTCACAGCAGCTTTCAAGGCGAGGAGGCGGTCATTCCGGACCGCGACATTGGGAGGATACCATGCTGACACGGGCCAAGGACCGCCTGCAAAATCTGTGGGATAGCGACAAGGCGGCGGCGATGAGCGAGCCGGAGAAGCTGCTTTATCGCTCGAACCTACTGGGGTCGGACAAGAGAATCACCAACTATGGCGGCGGCAATACCTCGGCCAAGGTGATGGCGCGCGACCCGCTCACTGGGGACGAGGTTGAGGTGCTGTGGGTCAAGGGCTCGGGCGGTGATGTCGGTTCGATGAAGCTCGACGGGTTTTCGACCCTCTACATGGACAAGCTGCGCGCGCTGAAGGGCATCTACCGCGGGCCCGAGCACGAGGACGAGATGGTCGGCTACCTGCCCCATTGCACCTTTGATCTGAACCCGCGCGCCGCCTCCATCGACACGCCCCTCCACGCCTATGTCCCGCGCGCGCATGTGGACCACATGCACGCCGACGCGATCATCGCCATCGCCGCCTCGAAGGACTCAAAGGCTCTGACGCGGGAGATCTTTGGCGACCGCATCGGCTGGCTGCCGTGGAAGCGGCCTGGCTACGAGCTGGGGCTGTGGCTCGAAAAGTTCTGCCTTGAGAACCCCGAGGCCGACGGCGTCGTGCTGGAAAGCCACGGGCTGTTCACTTGGGGCGATACCGCCGAGAGTTGCTATGCCACGACCATCGAGATCATCAACGAGGCCATCGGCTGGCTGGAGGAGAAGACCGAGGGCACCTCGGCCTTCGGCGGCGCGAAGCTGAAGAGCCTCGCGCCCGAGGCGCGGCGCGAGGTGGCCGCGGCGCTGATGCCCGCGATCCGCGGCATGGTGTCGGGCAACCAACACATGATCGGGCACTTCGACGATCAGGACGCGGTGCTGGAGTTCGTCAACGCGCACGCTCTAGACACGCTCGCACCGATGGGCACCTCCTGCCCGGACCACTTCCTGCGCACCAAGATTGCGCCGCTTGTTATCGCATTCGACCCTGAAAACCCCGATTTAGACTCGGTTCTTGAAAACCTTCCGGCGCAGATCGAAGCCTACCGAGAGAGCTATGTGGCGTATTACGAGCGCTGCAAACACACAGACTCCCCTGCCCTGCGCGACCCGAATGCGGTGGTGTATCTGGTCCCCGGCGTCGGCATGATCACCTTCGCCAAGGACAAGGCCACCGCCCGTATCTCGGGCGAGTTCTATGTCAACGCGATCAACGTGATGCGCGGTGCCTCGGCGGTCAGCGAATACCAGGGGCTGCCCGAGCAGGAAGCCTTCGATATCGAGTACTGGCTGCTGGAAGAGGCCAAGCTGCAGCGCATGCCCAAGCCGAAGTCTCTGGCAGGCCGCGTGGCGCTGGTCACCGGCGGCGGCGGCGGCATCGGCGCGGCCACCGCCGAGCGCCTGCTGCGCGAGGGGGCCTGCGTGGTGCTGGCGGACATCGACCAGAGCGCTGCAGAGACGGTACAGGAGCAGCTAAGCAGGCTCTATTCCGGCGATGTTGTGCGCTCTGTCGCGATGGATGTGACACGCGAAGATGCGGTCGAAAGAGCCTATGCAGAGACTTCGGTAGAGTTCGGCGGCGTAGACATTCTGGTGTCGAACGCGGGCATCGCCTCCTCCGCCCCGGTGGAAGAGACCTCTCTGGCGCTTTGGTCGCGCAACATGGACATCCTGTCGACCGGGTATTTCCTTGCCTCGCGCGAAGCCTTCCGGCTGCTGCGCAAGCAGGGTCTGGGCGGCGCGCTGGTCTTCATCGGCTCGAAGAACGGGCTCGCCGCCTCGCCCAATGCCTCGGCCTATTGTACCGCCAAGGCCTCGGAACTGCATCTCGCCCGCTGCCTTGCCCTGGAAGGTGCCGAGCACGGCATCCGGGTCAACGTGGTGAACCCCGACGCGGTGCTGCGCGGCTCGCGCATCTGGGAGGGCGAATGGCTTGACCAGCGCGCCTCGACCTACGGCACTGACAAGGCAGGGCTGGAGGAGATGTACCGCAATCGCTCGATGCTGAAGCGCTCGGTGCTGCCAGAGGATATCGCCGAGGCGGCCTATTTTCTGGCCTCCGACCTGTCGGCGAAATCCACCGGCAACATCCTCAACGTCGATGCGGGCAACAAGGAAGCCTTCACCCGCTGAGGCTCTGAATCGTCCCTGATACGAGGCAAACACGGCGGCGGGTCCTTCGGTCCGCCCGCCGAACGCCGCCCGCTGCGGCGGCATGGGAGGGAACTCATGATCGACAGTGATCTTATCGCCGCGCAGAACGCGGACCGCGCCGAGGCGCTCAAGTTCGACTACGAAATGCTGGGGGCGCAACTCGCCCGGCGCGGGGTCGATATCGACACGGTAAAGCGTAAAGTAGGCTCTTATGGCGTTGCCGTGCCCAGCTGGGGCGTCGGCACTGGCGGCACCCGCTTTGCGCGCTTTCCGGGCGGTGGTGAGCCGCGCGACATCTTCGACAAGCTCGACGATTGCGGCGTCATCCACCAACTAACCGGGGCCACGCCGACCGTCTCGCTGCACATTCCGTGGGACAAGGCTGACCCGGCCGCGTTGCGCCAGAAGGCGGCGGAACTGGGGCTGGGGTTTGACGCGATGAACTCCAACACCTTTCAGGACCAGCCGGGACAGGCGCTGAGTTACAAGTTCGGCTCCTTGTCTCACACTGATCTTGCGGTGCGCGCGCAGGCCATCGAGCACAACCTCGAATGCATCGAAATCGGCTCGAAACTAGGGTCGAAGGCTCTGACGGTCTGGATTGGCGATGGCTCGAACTTCCCCGGCCAGACCGATCTGACCGCACAGTTCGAACGCTACCTCGGTGCGATGCAGGATATCTACAAGGGCCTGCCGGGCGATTGGCGTCTATTCACCGAGCACAAGATGTTCGAGCCGGCCTTCTATTCGACCGTGGTTCAAGACTGGGGAACCAACTATCTCATCGCGCGGGAACTCGGGGAAAAGGCGTTTTGCCTCGTCGATCTGGGGCACCACGCGCCAAACACGAACATTGAGATGATCGTCGCCCGGCTGATCCAGTTCGGCAAGCTTGGCGGCTTCCACTTCAACGACAGCAAGTATGGCGACGACGATCTCGACACTGGCAGCATCGACCCGTTCCGCCTGTTTCTGGTGTTCAACGAACTGGTCGCGGCAGAGGGCAAGGAGGGCTTTGCGCCGGCGCACATGCTCGACCAGTCGCACAATGTCACCGACCCGATCGAGAGCCTGATTTCCTCTGCCAACGAGGTCCGCAGGGCCTACGCGCAGGCGCTTCTGGTGGATCGCCCTGCCCTCTCTGGTTTTCAACAGGAGAACGACGCTCTGATGGCCGCCGGAACGCTCAAGGCCGCCTATCGCACCGACGTCGAACCGATCCTCGCCATGGCCCGCCTAGAAGCCGGCGCAGCGGTCGATCCGGTGGCCGCCTACCGGGCGTCTAGATACCGCGCGAAAGTCGCCGGCGAGCGGCCCGAGGTCAGCGGTGCGGGCGGCGGGATCGTCTAAAGGCACCGGATTTCCCGAACTTTTCGGGCGTTTCCTGCCCAACTCCCCTCCCGGCGGCAAATTCCGCCGGGTTTTTTGTTGTTTTACATACATTTAAGCGCTGGTAAGCGTGTTAAATCGCCGTCAAACAACTGATTCGCAGCGGTTTTTGGCCGAATCACCCCTATTTTCCGGATTTTGACGAGTCTCGGAACCGCACTCCGCTGAAGCCGCTGATCCGGCATTCCAGCCGCCAGACATGGACGGCGGCACCAGCAGGTTTGGTGTGAATTTGAACGCGGCGGCCACCCTGCCCTGCGACTCTGGGTAACCCGTGGGTTACTCGGTGCCGCCCCTCAGCGCGCCCCATGAAGGAAGCCTCGCCCTCTGGGCTAAGGATGGGTCACGCCGATCAGCCCGCTTAGGAGAGCGGTCATGCGCCGCGCCACGCCGCCATCAGCCCCACACCCACCCAAGCAAAAGGCCGGTAACCCACGGGTTACCGGCCTCACAGTGCCTTTGTTTTTCAGGCCGGGTTACCGTCACCCGCACCCGTAACCCGCGGGTTACTCATCGCGCAGAACAGCCTCGAACGCCTCCACCGCCCTTTGCAGACGCTTGCGATCCACGGACGAAAAATCGATCTCGGAAAGGATACGGCACTCGCCCTTGCGGGCCGTGACCTTCGACAGCCCCACATGGAATTCGTACTTCACGCTACGCTGGCGCGGCGCCTGTTCGGGCTTGCCCTCCGAACGCTCGGCGCTTTGCACGAACTTCTTCAGAACTTCGGCTTGCTCTTCAGCCGTGCTCACCTCACCAAGCGCCGTCTTCAGTGCACCAATCCGCCCCGGGTTGGCCTGCATCTTGCGCGCCACATCAACACCAAGGTTGCGCGAGATCGATTTCGGGTACGGCAGCGCCTCTTCGAGATGCTCAAGAAGATAGACAAAGCTGCGGATGTAAGAGCGCTTCATCTTATGCAGCGAGGCATAGATACGGCCCACCAGTTCTTCGGCGCCCATACCGTCGAGCCCGGCATCCTGCGCCGCGGTGATCGCGACCTGCGCCATCTCGGCAAAGCTGAGGTCCTCGCGGATCACGTTCTCTTCGACCATGTCGATATAGAGATCGATCCGCGTGCCGGCCTCTTCGGCAACCCGCGCCACAGCTTTGGCATAGCGCGCGTCACCGGTTTCCGTCAGCAGCTGCTGCAAAGCGGTCAGACGCCGCCAGCCCTTTTTCAGCTGGTAGCCGCTTTCAGTGCGGTAGACCTCAATGGGTTCTTTCTGCCCGCGCTCGCGGATTGACGCCTTGAGTTCTTCCATCTCGTCCGAGGCAGCCACGCCCGACAGGTCGAGACGATCGCGCGGCAGATCGTCGGTGCGAATATCCTCCAGCGGCACCGCCACCAGAACGCGACCTTCTTCTTGCGCCTGCCGAAACGCCTTGGCGTCTGTCGCGTTCTGGCGGCGCTGTTCGACGAGGTTCTCGGTGCTCTCGGTCATGCTGCTGGCAGCCTCGCGTACCGCGGTGCCCATCGGGCCCGGGTCGCGGCGGCGCGGTTTCACCTGTGCAGGCTCGATCGGGCCGAAACCGAACTTGTTCTTGCTGCTCATGCCTCAACCTCTTCCTTCGCGCCTTTCGCTTCCCACGCGCGCAACACAACTTCTTTGAACTCATCATAGGCAGCGTCGAAACTCTGCCGCGCCCGTTTCCATGTCTCGCGGGTCATCTGCCGGTAGTCCTGCTCGTAGACCGACTGCTGGAAGCGCCCCGACTGTTCTACCGCGCGGGTCATCTCGATGGCGTGCTTACAGACGTCGGCGCCAAAGACATTCCGGAAGGCGTCCATCATCGCCACGTGCAGCGGATTGGACTGCTCGAAGCGGGTCATCAGCAACCGCACATCCTCGAACCGCTTGGGCAGCCGGATGCCCGCATCCTCGGCCACCTTGGCAAACCCGTCCGAGATATCCTCGAGCGCATCACCGAGCTGGCCGAGGAAGCTGGTGGTGGAGTCATATTCCCAATAGCCGGGGCCCGAGGGGATATAGAGGATGTCGGCGGCGAAGGCGGCGTTGAGCGACTGGTAGCCGATGGCGGGCGGGCAGTCGAAGATGATGAGGTCGTATTGGTCCTCGGGCAGCTCATCGAGGTAGCGCGACACGCAGCCGAAAAAGCTCCACGCCTTGTGCATGGCCCGGTACTGTGCCGAGGCGAACTCGACGAAGGCGGCGTTGGCGCAGGAGGGGATGATGTCGATGGTCGGCCAGGCCGTCTTCTGGATGAAGTCCTGGATGCGTTGCGCGCCGATCGACTGCACATCCTCGGGCAATTCGTCGGCGGTGGGGTAGGGGCAGTCGGCCGGGTCATCGTAGGCCGCGGCGATGCGGTCCGCCTCGCGGCACAGGTCGCGACACATGATGCCCCAGACGGTGTTCCACTCCTTCACCTCAGTGAGGCCCATGGAGTGGGTCATCGTCGCCTGCGGGTCGAAATCGATCACCAGCACCCGATAGCCGTCGAGCGCCGCGGCATTGGCGAGGTGCTGGGCCACGACCGTCTTGCCGACGCCGCCCTTGAAGTTCGACACCGCGACGCGCATCGCGCGGCCGGCTGGGCGGTGGGGCAGCAGCGACTTGCCCCGGAAGCGCAGACGCCGGCGCAGCTCATTGATCTCTTGCAGCGTGAACCAGCGCTGGCGCCCGTCTTCTTCTACAGAGCCCTGCGGCAGCGACGGATCGTCGGCCAGCTTCTTGCGCAGCGTATCCGCGGGCACGTCGAACATGAAGTGGCTGATCTCCCAGATAGAGAAGGGCCGCAGGATTTTCTCTTCTGCCGGAGAGAAGGTCGCGCGGCGCACCGCAGCCTGCTGCGCGAGGCTGCGCTCGTTCATCGTTTGAAGGTCTGTGTGATCTCTCATGAGCCTGCTCGTGTTTTCTGTTACTGTGCTTTCAATAACGCGAATTGCGGAAAGGGCAAAACCCGGAGTCTGGATTTCACTTATTTTCGCGAAGATTTTCAGATTTACGGGATTTCTGCGGCAGGCTTGGCACAGTTTTCGTGACAGCAATCCCGGCTCAGGGCCGAATATGGTGACAACACCCCCTTGAAACGGTGTCAGTATGCGTGTCACCCATTACCAATATACCGATTTTTTCCAAATAAATTTGGATAAGGGTGCCCGTCCCGTATTTGACCACCCGTTGACAAACGACGGGAAAATCCAGCACTGTCGAAGCCAACGGGGAATCGGCCAATGAAGCCGGACCCACTCAGGCGGCAGAGCAGACGACGATGGACATCAAACGATTTACGGGACCTCAGGCAGGCTCCCAGAAATACGACCTGTTGACGGCAATCGCCGTCGCCGGGCTCAATGGATCCCCCGGATTCCAGACCTCGATGCTGCGCCTCGTGGCGTTGGTCACGGCCCGCTACAATTGGCGCAACGATGAGCTTACCGTCGGTCAGCGCGAAATGGCACGGCTGTGGTCGGTGGACGAGCGGACCGTCAAACGAGAGGTCAAACGCCTCACCAAAACCGAGATCCTGCTGCAGCTGCGGCCCGGTGTGCGGGGCAGGGTGGCCGCCTACCGGCTCAACTACGCCGAGGTGTATCGCCTGAGCGAGCCGCATTGGGACAAGGTCGGGCCGGATTTCTCTGCCCGCATGGAAGGCCAGCAGCCGCAAGAGGCGCCCCCTGCCGAAAAGGTGGTGCGCGTGGATTTCGCGGCACGCAGCGCCGCCGAGCCGGTGCCGCCCGCGGATGCGCCGTGGCCGCGCACGCTGGCCCGTCTCGCGCAAAGCGATCCGGGGCTTTATCGCAGTTGGTTCTCGGGGCTTGCGCTCGAAAGCTACGAGAATGGCCTGCTGATGCTCAAGGCGCCTTCGGCCTTTGCCGCCCAATACGTGCTGACGCATCACATGCGCCCGCTACAGGGCATGGCTCAACAGGAGTTTCCTGGCCTTCGCCGGATCGAGATCGGCGCCTGAGCCTTCGTCTAGACGCAAATATCCCGGGGGAGTCGCCGCGCAGGCGGCGACGGGGGCAGCGCCCCCAATCGCCCTGCGGCGCGGTCTCTGTGCCGGGCGAGACAACCACAGAACGCTTTACAATAGTAATAAAGTAATACTTAATGTCCGAAGGACCAGAGGAGAGGTCCGAGGGAGGAAATCATGAATATATTGAAAAGCTTGCTCGCAAGCGCCGCTATCCTTGTGCCTGCCGCCGCGCTGGCCGAGGGAGAGACTGTCGGCTTCAGCCAGATCGGGTCCGAGTCCGGCTGGCGCGCTGCCGAGACGACGGTGACCAAGCAACAGGCCGAAGAGCGCGGAATCAACCTCAAGTTTGCCGATGCCCAGCAGAAGCAGGAGAACCAGATCAAAGCGCTCCGCAGCTTCGTCGCGCAGGGAGTCGACGCGATCCTGCTCGCGCCCGTGGTGGCCACCGGTTGGGAAGAAGTGCTGGAAGAGGCCAAGGACGCCGAGATCCCGGTGATCCTGCTCGACCGCAATATCGACGCGCCGGAAGACCTCTATATGACCGCTGTCACCTCCGATCAGGTGCATGAGGGCATGGTGGCCGGCAATTGGCTGGTCGAGGCCGTGGGCAACGCAGAATGCCCGGTGGTCGAGCTTCAGGGCACCACCGGCTCGTCACCGGCGATCTCGCGCAAGCAGGGCTTTGAGGAGGCGATTGCCGCTGCGGACAACATCTCGATCACCCGCAGCCAGACCGGCGATTTCACCCGCGCGCAGGGCAAGGTGGTGATGGAGAGCTTCCTGAAGTCCGAGGGCGGTGAGAACATCTGTGCGCTCTATGCGCATAACGATGATATGGCCGTCGGCGCGATTCAGGCGATCAAGGAAGCGGGTCTGAAGCCGGGCGAAGACATCAAGATCGTGTCGATCGACTCTGTGCCCGACATTCACCTCGCGATGCAGGCGGGCGAGGCCAATGCCACGGTGGAACTGACACCGAACATGGCGGGCCCGGCGTTTGACGTGCTGGAGGCCTATTGGGCCGATGGCACCCTGCCGCCGAAGTGGATCCAGACCGAGTCCAAGCTCTACACGGCAGAGGACGACAACGCGGCCATTTACGAGAGCAAGAAAGATCTCGGATACTGACGCTGCGCGGCGGGGGCAGGGCCCCTGCCACACGCGCCTTCCGGTGGGGGCCGGGAGGCGCACAAGCCTGTTTCAGGGGAGGGAACTCGGGATGGCCATGCCGGAACCGGTGCTGCACGCGCGCGGCATCAGCAAATTTTTTCCGGGCGCGATCGCGCTCGATGACGTCGAGCTGGCGCTCTATCCCGGCGAGGTGCACGCGCTGTTGGGCGAGAACGGCGCGGGGAAATCGACGCTGATCAAATGTCTGACGGGCGCCTATAGCCGCGATGGCGGCAGTGTCACGCTTTCGGGCGCCGAGATCGACCCGCGCGATCCGCTCGACAGTCAGGCGCTTGGCATCGGCACGGTCTATCAAGAGGTGAACCTTCTGGAGAACCTGACGGTGGCCGAGAACCTCTTTCTTGGGCGCCAGCCGACGCGCTGGGGCATGGTCGATCATCGGCGGATGAAACGCGAAACGGCGGAGCTGCTGCGCGACTACGGGCTCGACATCGATCCGGGGCGGCTGCTGAGCAGCTATTCCATCGCCATCCAGCAGATCGTCGCTATCGCTCGCGCCGTGGAGCTTTCGGGCAAGGTGCTGATCCTCGACGAGCCCACCGCCAGTCTCGACCACGACGAGGTACAGCTGCTGTTCTCGGTGATCGAACGGCTGAAGGGCAGGGGGCTGGCCATCGTCTTCATCACCCATTTTCTCGATCAGGTCTTCGCCATCTCTGACCGCGCGACGATCCTGCGAAACGGCCGCGTCGTGGGCACCCGGCGGCTCGCCGACGTGAGCCAGACCGAGATCGTCACTCTGATGCTCGGCCGCCAGCTTGAGGCGGCGACGCACCATCGCGCCCATTCCGAGCCCGGCGAATTGCTGCTGTCGCTCAAAGGTTTCGGCAAGCGCGGCAGCATCGAGCCGTTTGACATGGACATCCGCGAGGGCGAGGTGGTCGGCCTTGCCGGGCTGCTTGGCTCGGGCCGCAGCGAGACCGCCAATGTGGTCTTCGGCGTGGTCGCGGCGGATCAGGGCACGGCGGAATTGCGGGGCAGGGGGCTGCGCATCAGCAACCCGCGCGAGGCGATCCGCAACCGTTTTGCGCTTTGCCCCGAAGACCGCAAAACCGACGGTATCGTCGGCGATCTGTCGGTGCGTGAGAACATCATCCTGTCGCTGCAGGCGCGGCAGGGCTGGCACCGGCCCATTCCGCGCGCCAAGGCCGAAGAGATCGCCCAGCACTACGTCAAGGCGCTGGATATCCGGCTTGCCTCGCTCGACATGCCGATCCGGCTGCTCTCGGGCGGCAACCAGCAGAAGGCGCTGCTGGCGCGCTGGCTGGCCACCGAGCCCGAGCTGCTGATCCTCGACGAGCCGACCCGCGGCATCGACGTCGGCGCGCACGCCGAGATCATCGCGCTTATCGAGGACCTGCGCGAAAAGGGTATGGCGCTGATCGTCGCCTCTTCGGAAATGGAGGAGCTGGTCGCCTACTCGTCGCGCATCGTCGTTCTGCGGGATCGGCGGCAGGTGGGCGAGTTGAGCGGGGCAGAGATTTCCACCAAGGCCATCGTCGAGGCCATCGCGGCGGAGGATGCGGCATGATTAAATCCACCCTCAGACGGGTGATGCCGCAGATCATCATCCTTGTGCTGGTGCTGGCGGCCAACTTTCTGGTCTTCCCCGGCTTTTTCAACATCGAGTTTCAGCACGGCCGGCTTTTCGGAAACCTGATCGACGTGCTCAACCGCGGGGCGCCGACAGCGCTGCTGGCCACCGGTATGACGCTGGTGATCGCCACGCGGGGCATCGACCTGTCGGTCGGGGCCGTGATGGCCATCGCGGGGGCTGTCGCCGCCTCGGCGGTGGTGGGCGGCGCGCATTGGACGCTGGCGGTACTGCTGGCGCTGGCGGCGGGCGCGGCTTGCGGGCTGTGGAACGGCGTGCTGGTGGCGATCTTCCGCATCCAGCCCATCGTTGCCACTCTGGTGCTGATGGTCGCCGGGCGGGGCATCGGGCAGTTGCTGACCGAGGGCGCCATCCTGACCTTCAACGATCCGGGGCTGATCCGGCTGGGCGCGGGCACCATCGCCGCCGTGCCGACGCCGATCTGGATCTGGATCGTGGTTGCCTGCGCCGTGGGCCTCGTCATCCGCCGCAGCGCACTCGGCCTGCTGATCGAGGCAGTGGGGATCAACCAGACCTCCTCGCGCCTTGCCGGGATCAACGCCCGGGTGCTGCTGATCGCGGTCTATCTGGTCTCGGGGCTTTGCGCCGCGCTCGCGGGCGTCATCGTCGCCGCCGACATCAAGGGCGCGGATGCCAACAACGCCGGGCTGTGGATGGAGCTCGACGCCATCCTCGCCGTGGTCATCGGGGGCAATTCTTTGCTCGGCGGGCGCTTCTCGATCACCGCGTCGCTGCTGGGGGCGCTGATCATTCAGGGGGTCAACTCGCTGATCCTGCTCTCAGGCATGCCGGTGGAGTTCAACCTCGTCATCAAGGCGCTGATCATCATCGCCATCCTCGTCATCCAGAGCCCGCGCGTGCGCCACAGCCTCTACCTGCTGCGCGCCTCGACCGGGCCGGTGCTGCGGGAGCGGCCAAAGCCAGCCCGGCGCACCCCGCAAGAGGAGGGCCAGTCATGAGCCAGTCCACCAAGCTTCCGCTCTACATCACGCTGGCGACCTTCGTGCTGGCCTTCGTGCTCTGCGCCGCGCAGTACCCCGCGATGGCCTCGACGCGGGTGGTCGCCAACCTGCTGACCGACAACGCCTTTCTTGGCATCACCGCGGTTGGCATGACCTTCGTGATCCTGTCTGGCGGGATCGATCTGTCGGTCGGGTCGGTGATCGCCTTCACCGGGGTTTTTCTGGCGGTGATCCTGCGCGACACGGCGCTTCATCCGCTGGTGGCCTTCGCGCTGGTGCTGGTGATCACCACAGGCTTCGGGGCCGCCATGGGGGGGATCATCCACTATCTCGAGATGCCGCCCTTCATCGTGACGCTGGCGGGCATGTTCCTGATGCGCGGGCTGGCCTATGTTCTGTCGACCGAGTCCGTGCCGATCACCCATGAGTTCTACGACTGGCTGCAGTCGCTCTACTGGAAGGCGCCCGGCGGCGGGCGGTTCCGGCTGACCGGGGCGCTGATGCTGCTGACCTATGTGGCGGCGATGATCGTGCTGCACCGCACGCGGTTTGGCCAGAACGTCTATGCCATCGGCGGCTCGGCGCAGACAGCGCAGTTGATGGGGGTGCCGCGGGCGCGGACGACCATCGGCATCTACGCGGTGTCCGGCGGCCTCGCCGGTCTCGCGGGGATCGTCTACACGCTCTATACCTCGGCGGGCTACTCGCTGGCGACGGTGGGGGTGGAGCTTGACGCCATCGCCGCCGTGGTCATCGGCGGCACGCTCCTGACCGGGGGCAGCGGATTTGTCGCTGGCACTTTCTTTGGCATTCTGATCATGGGGCTGATACAGACGTATATCGTCTTTGACGGCACGCTTTCGAGCTGGTGGACGAAGATCGTGATCGGAGGCCTGCTGTTCGCCTTCATCATGCTGCAGAAGGGTTTGGGTTGGGCAACGACGGCGCGCATAAGGCATCTGACCGCATCAGACGCGCGATCATGACTTTGACGGCGGGCGGCGGGTTTTCGGACCGCGCCCAGAGCCACACGACGCAGGTGGTCGATCAACTGGGGCTGGCCATCGTCGCTGGGGAATACCCCGAACGCGCGATGATCCCGCTCGATCCCGACCTCGAAGAGATGTTCGGCGTCTCACGCACGGTGATCCGCGAAGCCAAGAAGACGCTGATCGCCAAGGGCATGTTGGCCTCGAAGGCGAAGGTCGGCACGCGGGTGCAGCCCTCGTCCGAGTGGAACATGTTCGACCCCGACGTGCTGCGCTGGCATTCCGAGCAGAAGACGCCCGGGCGCTTTGTCGACGACCTCAGCGAGATCCGCCTGATTATCGAGCCCGCGGCGGCTGCGCTGGTGGCAGAGCGCGCGGGCCCGGACGAGCATGCCCGGCTTGCCGCCAGTTGCGAGGCGCTGGCGCAGGCGGAAAGCCGCAGCGGATTTGCCATGGCCGATCTGGAGTTTCACAAGCTGATCCTGCAGCTGTCGGGCAATCGTTTTCTGCAGTCGCTGGGGGATCTTGTGCAGGCGGCGCTGTATGCGCAGCTGATCGCCGAGGCCGAGGAGGCGCGCGATCCGGGAGATCTGGCGCGCAGCGTCGAAAAGCACCGCGCCATCGTCGACGCGATCCGCGCTGGGGCGCCTGATGCGGCGCGGCGCGCGATGGAAAAAGTGGTGACCGATGCCCCTTCGGGCGGGGTGAAGCGCGCCGGCTAGCGCCGTTCAGAACGCCCGGATGCTCTCCTGCACCATGCTTAGCAGCCGTTCTGCGGCGGTCGACAGGTGGCGGCCACGCGCCTGAATGATGAGATAAGGCTCGACGGTGATCAGCCGGTTCAGCCGCAGCCGCCGCAGGTCAGCCGAGACCGGCGGCTCCAGCATCAGATCGATCACTTCTTGCGACATCGGCGCGACGGCGTCTGAATCCTTCAGCAGCGCGATGATCGCCAGAAGCGAGGAGGTGGTGATCACATCGGGCGGGGCGGTCAGCCCCTCGTCGTGAAAGGCCGTCTCGATGGCGGCGCGGATCGGTGCGCCGCGCTGCTGCAGGATCCAGCGCGTGGCGTGCAGATCGGCGATCGCCACTGGGCCCTGCGCCAGCATCGGGTGCCCTTCGCGCACCAGCAACTGCACGATCTCGTCGCGGGCCGGTTCGATCAGGAACTCGCGTTCGTTCACCTGCGGTGGCAGGCGGGCGAGGGCGAAATCCAGTTCGCCGCGCTCCAGCGCCTGCACCAGCGCGACCGAGGGCGCGACCTCGATCGAGATATCCACCGAACGCGACTCGGCCTTCAGCCGCTGCACCTGCGGCACCAACTGGCCAAGCGCCGGGCCGGTGACGGCACCAACCCGCACCGTGCCGCCAAGGCCCGAATGCAGATCGGCGAAATCCTCGGCCATGCGGCGCAAGTCATGCTCGATGCGCCGCGCGTGGCGTGCCAGAAGCGCGCCGGTGGGCGTGGGTTCCATCCCCTTCGGCGTGCGGCTGAACAGCTGCGCGCCCACCGCCTTCTCCAGATCGGCGAGCATCCGTGACGCACCGGGTTGGGTCATCCGGCACACGGTCGCGGCGACCTGCAACTGCCCGTGTTCGGCAATCGCGGCGATCAGACGGATTTGCGCAGGGCGCAGGTTCTTCAGAAGCTCGGACATGCAGCATACCTACAATGATATGCAGATTACCGATAATGGTATTTGTTCGGTATATCACCATTAAGTAGGACTTTTGGCGTCGCCTAGCGAGTCCATGAGGAGTCCGGGAGACAAGTGGGGTGCGGGAGACGCCCCCTTAACGGGAGGATACCAATGCAATTCAAGAAACTCGCGGGTGCGCTCGCGGTAAGCCTTGTTGCGCTTTCTAGCGCGGCTTTCGCCCAAGACAAGGGCACCGTTGGCATCGCAATGCCGACGAAAAGCTCGGCGCGCTGGATCGACGACGGCAACAACATGGTCAAGCAGTTGGAAGAAGCCGGCTACGAGACCGATCTGCAATACGCAGAGGATGACATCCCCAACCAGCTCGCGCAGATCGAGAACATGGTGACCAAGGGTGTCGACGTGCTGGTGATCGCCGCCATCGACGGCACCACCCTGTCGAACGCGCTGGCCAATGCCGCCGCCTCGGGCGTCAGCATCGTCGCCTATGACCGTCTGATCCGCGACAGCGGCGACGTCGACTATTACGCGACTTTCGACAACTTCAAGGTCGGCGTGCAGCAGGCGACCTCGCTGGTCGAGGGCCTCGAAGAGCGTTTCCCCGACAGCAAACCGTGGAACGTGGAGCTGTTCGGCGGCTCGCCGGACGACAACAACGCCTACTTCTTCTACAACGGCGCCATGTCGGTGCTGCAGCCGCTGATCGACAGCGGCGACATCGTCATCCAGTCCGGCCAGATGGGTATGGACAAGGTTGGCACGCTGCGCTGGGACGGCGCGGTGGCGCAGGCGCGCATGGATAACATCCTGTCGGCCAACTACACCGACAAGGACGTTCACGGCGTGCTCGCGCCCTACGACGGTCTGTCCATCGGCATCCTGTCGTCGCTGAAGGGTGTCGGTTATGGCTCGGGCGATCTGGAGATGCCGATCGTCACCGGTCAGGACGCCGAGGTGCAGTCGGTGAAGTCGATCCTCGCTGGCGAGCAGTACTCGACCATCTTCAAGGACACCCGTGAACTGGCCCGCGTCACCGTCGGCATGGTCAACGCGCTGATGGAAGGCTCCGAGCCCGAGATCAACGACACCGAGACCTACGACAACGGCGTGAAAGTCGTGCCGTCCTACCTGCTCGAGCCCGTCCCGGTGGACGCCTCGAACTGGGAAGAGGTTCTGATCGGCTCGGGCTACTACACCGAAGACGAGATCAAGTGATCCTCCCGCCATGCCCCTTCTTGTTTCCGGGGGCGTGACAGCAAGGGGGAGGCCGCAGGGCCTCCCCCGACCAAACCTCTGACAAGACAGGCACGGGTCATGACTCATCTTCTGGAGATGCGTGACATCACCAAGGAATTTCCTGGGGTGAAGGCGCTCGACCGGGTGAACCTTCAGGTGCGCGAGGGCGAGATCCACGCCATCTGCGGCGAGAACGGCGCTGGTAAATCCACCCTGATGAAAGTGCTCTCTGGCGTCTACCCGGCGGGCAGCTACGACGGCGAAATCCACTATGCTGGTGGCCTTGCCGAGTTCAAGACGCTGCGCGACAGCGAGGACAAGGGCATCGTCATCATCCATCAGGAACTGGCGCTGGTGCCGCAGCTGTCGATTGCCGAGAACATCTTCCTCGGCAACGAGCGACAGAAAGGCGGCGTGATCCAGTGGCAGGAGACCTTCCGCCGCACCGAGGAACTTCTGGCCAAGGTGGGCCTGCGCGATGCGCCGGGCACGCTGGTCGACAGCATCGGCGTCGGCAAGCAGCAGTTGGTGGAGATCGCCAAGGCGCTGTCCAAGGATGTGAAGCTGCTGATCCTCGACGAGCCGACGGCGGCGCTGCAGGAGAACGACAGCCGCAAGCTGCTCGATCTGATGCTTGAACTGAAGGCGCAGGGCGTGACCTGCATCATCATCTCGCACAAGCTCAACGAGGTGCGCTACGTCGCCGACACGGTCACCGTGATCCGCGACGGCATGGCGGTCTCGGAACTTGACGCCTCGCAGGGGCTGTCGGAGGACCGCATCGTGCGCGACATGGTGGGCCGTGACATGTCGCAGCGCTACCCCGACCGCACCCGCCGCGCCGGCGAGGTGGTGATGGCGGTGAAGGACTGGAACGTCTGGCACCCCGAGCACGCCGAGCGGCAGGTCATCAAAAACATCAATTTCAATGTCCGCGCGGGCGAGGTCGTCGGGATCGCCGGCGTCATGGGGTCAGGCCGCACCGAACTGGCGATGTCGATCTTCGGCCAGAGTTGGGGGCGGAACATCACGGGCGAGGTGTCGCTGCATGGCAAGCCGATCGACGTGTCGAAGGTGGACCGCGCTATCGGCAATGGCCTCGCCTACGTCACCGAGGACCGCAAGTCGCTGGGGCTGATCCTCGACGAGAGCATCCGCTTCAACACCACGCTGTCGAACCTTGGCGGCGTGTCCGAGAAAGGCGTGCTGAACGAGGCCGAGGAGACCGAGGTCGCCGAGCGCTATCGCAAGGCGCTGGCCACGCGCACACCCACGGTGATGCAGCAGGTCGGCAACCTCTCGGGCGGCAACCAGCAGAAGGTGGTGTTGGCCAAGTGGCTGTTCACCGAGCCCGAGGTGCTGATCCTCGACGAGCCCACGCGCGGCATCGACGTCGGCGCGAAATACGAAATCTATTCGATCATCAACGAGCTTTCCGCCGAAGGCAAAGCCGTGGTGATGATCTCGTCGGAGATGCCCGAACTGCTGGGCATGTGCGACCGCATCTATGTCATGAACGAAGGCGCTTTCGTCGGGGAACTCTCTGCCGAGGAAGCCAGCCAAGAGCGCATCATGTCGCTCATCGTCAGCGAGTGAGGGGGAGGGGACATGTCCACTCAAACGGCAGAAACCGCAGGGCAGCCCGATAGCCAGGGCCTGAAGCACTACCTGCGCAACCACATGCGCGAATACGGGCTGCTGTTCGCGCTGATCGCCATCATGGTGTTCTTTCAGGCGGTGACCGGCGGCACGCTGATGCGCCCGGTGAACATCACAAACCTGTTCCTGCAGAACAGCTATATCATCATTATGGCGCTGGGGATGCTCATCGTCATCGTCTCGGGCAACATCGACCTTTCGGTCGGCTCGGTGCTGGGCTTTATCGGCGCGCTGGCGGCGGTGATGATCGTGCAATGGGACTGGCCGGTGCCGCTGACCATACTCGCCTGTTTGATCGTCGGCGGCTTCATCGGCGCGGCGCAGGGCTATTGGGTCGCCTATTGGTCGATCCCGTCCTTTATCGTGACGCTGGCGGGGATGCTGGTGTTCCGCGGCGCCTCGCTGTGGCTGCTGCAGGGGCAGTCGGTGGGGCCGTTCCCGCCGGGCTTCCAGATGCTGTCGACCGGCTTCGTGCCCGATCTCTTCCCGGCTTCGATGACCGCCGGGCTGGCCGAGATCGCCGGGTCGCGCAACTTCAACCTGCTGGCCATGGGCGTCGGCATCATCGCCGCCGTCGCCATCGTCTGGCTGGGCCTGCGCGAGCGTGCCCGTGACAAGGCCTATGGCATCGAGGGCGAGCCTGCCAACTTCTTCTGGATCCGCAATGCCATCGTCTGCGGCGCGCTGCTGTTCCTGACCTACAAGATCGCCACCTTCCGCGGCATGCCCAACGTGCTGGTCACCATGGGTGTGCTGATCATCATCTACGCCTTCATCACCCAGAAGACGGTGATCGGCCGCCGCATCTACGCGCTCGGCGGCAACCGCAAGGCGGCCAAGCTCTCGGGCATCAAGACCGAGCGTCTGACCTTCCTCGCCTTCGTCAACATGGGCGTTCTGGCGGCACTCGCGGGGCTGGTCTTCGCCGCGCGCCTCAACACCGCGACGCCCAAGGCCGGCTTCGGCATGGAGCTTGACGTGATCGCGGCGGTGTTCATCGGCGGCGCGTCGATGGCCGGCGGCTCTGGCAAGATCGTCGGGGCGGTGGTCGGCGCCTTCATCATGGGCGTGATGAACAACGGCATGTCGATCATGGGCATCGGCATCGACTACCAGCAGATGATCAAGGGGCTGGTGCTGCTCGCCGCCGTGATCTTCGACGTCTACAACAAATCCAAACAGGGCTGAGCCGCGCGCTCAGCCCCCAACGAAGCCGCACCGGAGGCACCCATGTCCGTCAAGGATTTCACTCCCGCCCCCTGGCCGCGCAAGCTGCGCTCGACCCATTGGTACTCGGGCAACTCGCGCGACACGATCTACCACCGCGGCTGGCTGAAGAACCAAGGCTACCCGCACGACCTGTTCGACGGGCGCCCGATCATCGGCATCCTCAACACCTGGTCCGACCTCACCCCATGCAACGGCCACCTGCGGGAACTGTCGGAAAAGGTGAAGGCGGGCATCTGGGAGGCTGGCGGCTTCCCTGTCGAGGTGCCGGTGTTCTCGGCCTCGGAAAACACCTTCCGCCCCACGGCGATGATGTTCCGCAACCTCGCGGCGCTGGCCATCGAGGAGACCCTGCGCGGCCAGCCGATCGACGGCGCGGTGCTGATGGTTGGCTGCGACAAGACCACGCCCTCGCTGATGATGGCCGCCGCCTCCTGTGACGTGCCGTCGATCGTGGTGACTGGCGGGCCGATGTTGAACGGCTATTTCCAAGGCGAGCGCGTGGGCAGCGGCACGCACCTGTGGAAATTCTCCGAGATGGTGAAGGCCGGCGAGATGACGCAGGAGGAGTTCCTCGAGGCGGAGCAATCGATGTCGCGCTCGTCGGGCACCTGCAACACGATGGGCACGGCGTCGTCGATGGCGTCCATGGCCGAGGCGCTTGGCATGGCGCTTTCCGGCAATGCGGCAATCCCGGCGGTCGACAGCCGCCGCCGCGTGATGGCGCAGCTCTCGGGCCGGCGCATCGTGCAGATGGTGAAGGACGATCTGAAGCCGTCGGACATCCTGACCAAAGAGGCCTTCGAGAACGCCATCCGCACCAATGGCGCCATCGGCGGCTCGACCAATGCCGTGATCCACATGCTGGCGCTGGCGGGCCGCGTGGGCATCGACCTGACGCTGGACGACTGGGACCGCTGCGGGCGCGACGTGGCGACCATCGTCAACCTCATGCCCTCGGGCAAATACCTGATGGAAGAGTTCTTCTATGCCGGTGGCCTGCCGGTGGTGCTCAAGCGCCTCGGCGAGAGCGGCCAGTTGCACAAGGACGCGCTGACGGTCTCGGGCCAAAGCATCTGGGACGAGGTCAAAGACGTGGTGAACCACAACGAGGACGTCATCCTGCCGCTTGAAAAGGCGCTGACCCAGCAGGGCGGCATCGCAGTGCTGCGCGGCAACCTCGCGCCCAAGGGCGCGGTGCTCAAGCCCTCGGCGGCCTCGGAGCATCTGCTGAAGCACAAGGGCCGTGCCGTGGTCTTCGAGGACATCGACGACTACAAGGCAAAGATCAACGACGAGGCGCTCGACATCGACGAGACCTGCATCATGGTGCTGAAGAACTGCGGGCCCAAGGGCTATCCTGGCATGGCCGAGGTCGGCAACATGGGCCTGCCGCCGAAGGTTCTGAAGAAGGGCATTACCGACATGATCCGCATCTCTGACGCGCGCATGTCGGGCACCGCCTATGGCACGGTGATCCTGCACACCTCGCCCGAGGCGGCGGCGGGCGGGCCGCTGGCGGTGGTCAGGAACGGCGACATGATCGAGCTTGACGTGGAAAGCCGTCTGCTGCGCCTCGACATTCCCGACGAGGAACTGGCCGCGCGTCTTGCCGCGTGGGCACCGACGCATGATCTGCCCGGCAGCGGCTATGCGTGGCTGCACCAGAGCCACGTCGAAGGGGCCGACACCGGCGCCGACCTCGATTTCCTCAAGGGCTGCCGCGGCAACGACGTGGGCAAGGACAGCCACTGATGGATGTGTTCGACCAGCGGATCTGCGAGCTTGGCGAGGGGGCGCTCTGGCATCCTCTCCGGGCCGAGCTGTTCTGGTTCGACATCACCGGCAAGCGCCTGTTGTCGCACCATCCCGCCTCGGGCCACACCCGGGACGTTCCGCTGACCGAGATGTGCTCTGCGGCGGCATGGATCGACAGGGACCGCATGCTCATCGCCTCGGAGACGGGGCTTTGGGAGTATGACGTGACCACCGGCGTCTTCGGGCCCCTCGCGGACCTCGAGAAAGACAACCTGGCCACCCGCTCGAACGACGGGCGGGCGGACCCTTGGGGCGGGTTCTGGATCGGTACGATGGGCAAGCAGGCCGCGCCGCACGCAGGGGCGATTTATCGCCTCTACGGTGGCGAACTGCGCACCGTCGCGGACCGTATCACCATCCCCAACGCCATTTGCTTCGACCGGGATCGCGGCTGCGGCTACTTCGCCGACACCGATGCGGGGCTGCTGTTCCGCGTGCCGCTGGACGCGGCCGGATGGGCCGCCGCCGCCCCCGAGGTCTTTGTCGATTTCGCGGCGCAGGGGCTGAACCCCGATGGCGCGGTGACCGATGCGGCGGGCACACTGTGGGTGGCGCTTTGGGGGGAGGGGGCCGTGATCGAAGTGTCGCCCGATGGCCAATTGGGCAGCCGGCACGCGTTGCCAGCGCCACACGCGACCTGCCCGGCGTTCGGCGGTCCTGATTTCACAACGCTTTACTGCACCACGGCGACCGAAGGGCTGGACGCGGCGGCGCTGGCCGAAGCGCCACTGTCCGGCGCGCTCTTCGCCAAGCTGGGTGCCGGGCAGGGCAAGGCAGAGCCTGCCTTCATACCAGACAGGGGAGACGCATGATGAGCGACCCGATCCAGCTTGGCCTCGTCGGCCTTGGCACCATTGCGCGCAACCAGCATCTGCCCTCGCTCGAGGATGTGCCTGCGCTGCACCTGGCGGCCATCGCCAGCCGTCACGCCGGGCATGACACGCTGCCGTCCTACCACGACATTGACGAGATGCTCGCCAAGGCCCCCGGCCTGCAAGCGATCTCGCTTTGCACGCCGCCGCAGGGGCGGTTCGAGCAGGCGGTCGCGGCGATCAGCGCGGGCAAGCACGTGATGCTGGAGAAGCCGCCCGGCGCGAGCGTGTCCGAGGTCGAGGCGCTGAGGCGGCTGGCGCGCGACAAGGGCGTGACGCTGTTTGCCACGTGGCACTCGCGCGAGGCGGCGGCGGTCGAGGACGCGCGCGCGCTGCTCGCGGGGGCCAAGATCAAGCGGGCCGAGATCATCTGGAAGGAAGACGTGCGCCACTGGCATCCGGGTCAGGAATGGATCTGGCAGCCGGGCGGGCTTGGCGTCTTCGATCCGGGGATCAACGCGTTGTCGATCCTCACCCGCATCCTGCCTGAACCGGTGCACCCGGTGTCCGCACGTCTTGAGGTGCCGCAGAACAAGCAGGCACCGATCGCCGCCACGATGGAGATGCTGACGGCCTCGGGCGCGCAAGTAGCGGCCGAGTTCGACTGGCGACAGACCGGCCCACAGACTTGGGACATCCGGGTGGAAACCGATGGTCCCGAGGTGCTGCTGCGCGAGGGCGGGGCGAAGCTGTTTGTCGGAGGCGAGGAGCGCATCGCCGCCGAGGACCGCGAGTACCGCCGTCTCTACGCCCGGTTTGCCGAACTGATCGCGGCGGGCGAGTCCGATGTGGATCTGGCACCGCTGCAACTGGTGGCGGACGCCTTCCTGCTGGGCGCGCAGAGCCGTGTCGAGGCGTTCCATGATGATCCCTGAGCGGCATGTCTTCGGCGCCATGCCGGGGGGCGCCCCGGTCGAGCGTATCACCCTGCGCGCCGGGGACGTACGGGCCGAGGTGATCACCTATGGCGCGGCGCTGCAGGCGCTGCATGTGCCTGACCGCGACGGGAAGCTGGACGACATCGTGCTCGGCTTCGATGATCTGGCGGGCTACGTCGAGCATCGCAGCTTTTTCGGGGCCAGCGTGGGACGCGTGGCCAACCGCATCGCCGGGGGCCGGTTCGAGCTTGACGGCATGACCTATCAGCTGGCGCAGAACGAGGGCGCCACCACGTTGCACGGCGGCCCCGACGGGTTCGACCGGCGCAATTGGCAGGTGGCCGAGCTGAGCGATGGCGCGGTCACGCTGGAACTGCTCAGCCCCGCCGGCGATCAGGGGTTTCCCGGCAGGCTCTTGGCGCGCGCCTGCTACGCGCTGCGCGAGAACGACGGCGGCCAGCCCTGCCTTACGATCACCTATGAGGCCGAAACCAACGCACCGACGCTGGTGTCGATGACCAACCACAGTTTCTTTGCGCTGGCGGGGCTTTCGGCGCTGCCGGAGCGTCCCAACTCCGCCCTCGAGTATCGGCTGAAAGTGCCGGCGGCGCGCTATCTCACCGTTGACGAGGCGCTGATCCCCACCGGCGTTGTTCCGGTCGGCGCGAGCCCGTTCGATTTCCGCGAGGGCCGGCAGCCGCTGACTGCGGTGCGGTCGGGGGCTCTGGATGGCTATGACCATTGCCTGTGCCTCGACACGGGCGAGGTGGAGCTTGCCGACGCGCAAAGCGGCCGTGTCATGTGGATGAGCACCAATCTGCCCGGACTACAGGTTTACACCGGAAACTTCCTAGATGGCACGGTGCCAGGCAAGGGCGGCTATGCCGCGCGCAAGCATGACGCCATCTGCCTCGAGCCGCAGATCTGGCCAGACGCGATCAACATGCCGCAAAGCTGGGGGGCGCAAAGCCCTGTGCTGCGGCCCGGAGACCTGCGCCGCGCCGAGATGAGTTTCGCCTTCGGCACCCGCTGAGGCGCAGGCCTCTTTGGCGGCTCTTGCTTGACCCCGCGTGATCGCAGGTGTTTAGGTCGCGCGCGAAATTCCAGGAGGAGCCTCACGATGAAATTTCTCGCAAAAGCCGCGCTTGCGGCCAGCCTCGCGGCGCTGGCAGCCCTGCCCGTGCAGGCCGAAACCCGGGTGACGCTGAAGGCGGCCAAGACGGGCTCGTCCTACTACCAGATGGCGGTGCAGATCGCCGAGGCGATGAAGGCCGGCACCGACGGCGCGGTGAATGTGACCGTCGAGGAAAGCCAAGGCAGCACGCAGAACGTGATGGAAGTGCGGGCCCGCGGCGCTGACTACGTGTTCACTTCGCCGCCCGCGCTGGTCAGCGGCGCGCGCAACGGCACCGGTGCGTTCGAGGGCAAGGGCAGCCCTGCCTTCGGCGAGATCCGCGCGCTGTTCCCGCTGCCCTCGCTGACCATGCATTTCGTCATGTCGAAAGACAGCGGCGTCAGCGACTTCGCTTCGATGGAGGGCAAGACCCTGCTGCTCGGCAAGGGCAGCTTCGGTGCGCGTGAGGGCGAGAAATACCTCGGCCTCTTCGGCCTCGACGGCAAGGTCGAGATCGCCGACGTGGAACTGTCGAACGCCGTGCCTGCGCTGAAGAACGGCCAGATCGACGGTTTTGTCACCGCGGGCAGCTTCCCGGCGCCGAACGTCGTCGAGGCGGCGGCCTCGACCGATTTGACCGTGCTGTCGCTGAGCGACTCGCAGGTGGAAGAGACCGGCCGCGCCAAGCTGGTGATCCCCGCCGGCACCTACGCTGGGCAGGACAGCGATATCACCACCACCTCGCTGCCGGTGATCGCCTACACCACCACCAAGATGGATGACGAGACGGCCTACCAGCTGACCAAGACCTTCTGGGAAGAAAAGGCGCGCATGGGCGAAGAATCCGCGTGGTGGACCGGCGTCGATCCGCACCTGCTGCAGAACGTCGAAGGCGCGCTGCACCCGGGCGCGGTGCGCTACTATGAAGAAGCGGGCATTGCGCTGCCGGACGTGCAGCAGTAACTCCGCGTAAAACCAGTTCAGGCGGGCCGGGCATCACTGTCCGGCCCGACCTCATTTGACAAAGAGGCAGAAGATGGGGCTTGAGACGCAGATGCCGCAGGCGGCATGGAAGCGGGCGGTGTGGATCGGGCTGGCGGCGCTGGTCGTGGTCTATCACCTCGGTCTCATCTTCTCGGGCCTCGTGCCCAACCTCGTGAGCCGCCCGCTGCATCTGGCGGTTATCCTGCCTTGGGTCTTCATCTTTGGCGCCTCCGGACGCTGGCAACTGATCTCGGGTGCGGTGCTGACCGTGCTGGGGGTCGGCGCGGCTGGCTGGATCGCGCTGAACCATGAGATGCTGGGCGATCAATACGGGTTTCTGGAGAGCGATTTTCAGATCGGCGTCGCGGCGGTGCTTCTGCTCTGCGTGATCGAGGCGGCGCGCCGCGCCATCGGCTGGCCGCTGCCGCTGGTGGCGATGCTGGCGCTGGCCTACGCGCTCTTCGGTCAGCACATCCCCGGCGAATTCGGTCATGCCGGAACGCCGATCCAGAGCTTTCTCGGCACGATGACCATCGCCGAGGGCGGGCTTTGGGGGTCGCTGACCGCGGTGTCGGTGGGCGTGGTGTCGATCTTCGTGATTTTCGGCGCGGTGCTGAACGCAGGCGAGGCGGGGCAGGGCTTCATGAATGTCGCCGCCGCCGCTGCCGGGCGGCTGAAAGGCGGCGCGGCGAAGGTCTCGGTGCTGTCGTCGGCGCTCTTCGGGTCGATCTCGGGGTCGGCCAGCGCCAACGTCGCCTCCACCGGCGCGATCACCCTGCCGGCGATGACCAAACTGGGTTATCCCAAGAAGCTGGCCGCCGGGGTCGAGGCCGTGGCCTCCTCTGGCGGGCAGATCATGCCGCCGCTGATGGGGGCGGGCGCCTTCGTCATGGTCGAGCTGACCGGCACGCCCTACACGCAGATCATGGCCGCGGCGATCCTGCCCGCGATCCTTTATTTCTGGGCGGTCTGGGTGGGCATCAACGCCTATGCCACGCGCTACGAACTGAGGGGGATCGCCGCCGAGGACCGTCCGGCGCGGCGCGATGTGGCGATCACCTCGGCCTTCTTCCTTGTGCCCTTCACCGTGCTGATGATCGGCATGTTCGGGCTCGGCTACACGCCGCAATACGCCGCCTGCCTCGCGATCCTCGCCGGCGCGCTTTTGCTGCTGACCAACGGCAAGCTGACCTTCGACGCGCGCCAGACCGCAGAGAGGGTGACGGCGGCGCTGGTCAACTCGGCCAAGCAGGTGGCGATGATCGCCGCGATCATCCTGTGTGCCTCGATCGTCATCGGGGTGCTGGGGGTGACGGGGCTCGGGGTTAAGATCACCTCGCTGATCCTTTCGGGTTCGGGTGGCATGCTGTGGCCGTCGCTGCTTCTCACGGCGCTTGCCTGTCTCGTGCTGGGCATGGAGGTGCCGACCACCGCAGCCTACGTCATCTGCGTTTCGGTCGCTGGTCCGGCGCTGACACAGCTGGGACTGGCGCCGCTGCAGGCGCATCTCTTCGTCTTCTGGTTCGCGCTGCTTTCGACGATCACGCCCCCCGTTTGCGGCGCGGTGTTCATCGCGGCAGGCATGATCGGCGAGAACTGGATCAAGGTTGCCAGCAGCGCCATGGCGCTGGGGGTGGGGCTCTACATCATTCCGCTCGGCATGGTGGCGAACCCCGGCCTGCTGGAGCTTGCGGAGTCGCCGGGCACGGCGCTTTTCGCCTTTGTCCGCGTCGGGCTTGGGCTGGCGCTGGTGTCCTACGGGCTGATCGGGCGGGCGGCGCTGCCGCTGCGGCTGGCGGCGATTATCGGCGGGCTTATCGTGGTCTTCGCCGGGGTGGTGTTTTCTTCCGCCGGTTGAGAACGCTCGAACCGTTACCTGCTGGTGTTTTAAGAGACTCCATGCACTCATGTTCGCCGGGCTTGCCGAACGTATGAGGGGATGGTGACCACACGCTACGCCGACCTTTTGATGGAAACCGCCACGCGCCTCGCCGAGGCCGGTACCCCGCGCGAGACATGGGATGCCGCCGTTGCGATCGGCGACAAGATCGGGGCACGGGCGATGACCTGCGGTGCGGTCATGCGCGACAGCCGCGGGGTGGCGTGGGTGCGCACCTCGATGGAGCAGGGGTTTCTCGAGCAATTCGCGGCGGCGCGGCTCTACGAGGTCGATCCGATCCAGCAGGCCGCCATTGCCGGCAATGTGCCGGGGTACATGGATATCGCGGCGCGGCTGCCCCTGCAAAGCGGTCCGCGGGCGCGCGATCTGCACGAACTTCTTCTGGCGCATGGCTACCGTCACTACGTCAATCACACATGGGTCGAGGGCGCGGCCGAGCAGACCTTCGCGCTGGCCTGCGAGAGCCATCCCTCCGAGTTGTTTGGTCGCGGCACCGCTCAGGCGTTCCGGGCGGTGTCGGCGATGTTGTCGACGGCGATGCGGGCACCGGGTCTGAGCGATCTTGAGGACCGCGCCTTCGGCGCCCCCTGGGCGCGCCTCAGCAGCGCCGAGCGCGATGTGCTAAGCTATCTGGGGCAGGGCCTTCACCCCGAGCAGATCGCCGACCACCTCGCGCGGCCGCTGTCACAGGTGCAGCGTTTGCTCGAGCGCGCGTGCCGCAGGCTGGGCACACCGCGTCCGGAGCAGGCGATGTCGCTGATGCTCGTGCGCGGTGGACTCGTGCTCTAAGTCGCGAATTTGACAAAACTTTGCCGAAGCTTTGGGCGAACCGTGCAATGCAACTCAAGCGTTAACGATATCTAAAAATTTCGTGTTTGCCTTAGGTCACCTGTCATGCTTCGTCAGTAGGCGGAAGACGCAAGGAATGCATCGTCGTGATTGGAAACAGCCGGTATGCCAGACTCCTCATCGACACCGCCGACACGTTGGCTTCGGCCGGTTCCGATCAGCAGCTTTGGGAAGCTGTCGTTGGCATTGCGCAGCGTATCGGCGCCAATGCGGTCAACGCCGGAGCGCTGATGAAGGACAGCCGCAACCTCGTTTGGATGCGCAGTTCCGCCTCTGCCGCGTGGGTCGCGGAATACCGCGATCACGAACTCTGGCGGGTCGACCCTTTGCGACGCGGCGCGATCGCAGGAAGAATGCCGCAGTTTCTGGATGCGGCGACCGCCTGCCCGACGCGGGAAGAACCCCTGCGGCGTCATTTGCAGGCTGCGGCGCTGCTCCAAGGGTATCGGTATTTCGTGGCGCGCATGATGCCTCTCGGTGCGACCGATCAGGCGGTGGTCCTGTCTTGTGAGAAAGACCCGATGGGCCTGTTTGGACCGGGGACAGGGCGGGCCTTCACGGCGATCTCGACGATGCTGTCGTTGGCGTTGCAACCGCCGGGCCGTGCCGATGTTGAGGATCTTGCCTTCGGGTCCGGCTGGCCGCTGCTGACCTCCGAGGAGCGCGATATGCTGTGCTATTCCGGCGTCGGGCTGGCACCGGAGCAGGTTGCGGAGCGGCTGCAGATCACCCAAGACACCGCGGCCCGGCTGATCCGCAACACCTGTCTGAAACTGGGCACCGCGACGGTGGAGCAGGCCGCTGCGATGGCGATGGCCCGCGGCGCGGTCGACCTCTGAGCCGGGTCCGCGCCGCAGTCCCCGTCAGCGGCCCTTGATCTGCACGGTAAAGCTGGTCTGTGCGCCCGCCGGAGGGGCGGGGAAGGGCGCGGCGCTGCGGACCACGCGCAGCGCGGCCTGATCGAGCGCCGAGGACCCGGAACTGCGCGCCACCGACAGACCGGCCAGACCGCCCCGCCCCGAGACCCGGAACGCCACGACAGCCGAGCCACGCGCATTGATCCGCGGACGCGGTACGCGCGAGAGCTTGCGCATAACTTGGCCGGGGTAGTTGCTGGCGGCGGCATTGCCCGCCTCACGCGATTGCCCGCCGCTTCCAGCCGTCGCGGAACTGCCGCCCGCCCGGCCCGTGGCCGCGCCCGCCGTGGCGTTGCGTTCGGCGTTGCCCTGCGGCTGCTGCGCCTGACGGCGCGGTTCGGGATCGGGCTCCGGCTCGCGTTGGCGCTGCGGCTGCGGTGCGGGCTCTTGCTGGCGCTCGGCAAGGTCGGGGCTGCGCGGCTGCGGGCGCATCGAGCTTTGCGGAGCGGTCTCGGTCACCTCGACCTCGGGTTCCGGCTCGGTCGCCTCTACGGTTTCTTCGGGCTGCGGGTCCGGCTCCAGCGTTTCCGGCTCGGTCGGGGCCGTCTCTGTCACCTCCGGCTCGGCGGGGGTGACCGTCTCGGGCGGCAGCGCCTCGAGCGCCTCGAGCGTGTCGGGCATCTCTTCGGGCTCGGCCTCTTCCGTCGGCGCCACCGGAACGACCGGCTCTGCCTCAAGCGGCGGAATTACCGGCAACGCCGCGGTCATCTCGTCGACGGGCTCTGCCTCCACGGTCTCGGCCACCTCGGCGGGTGGATCTGCCGTCACCGTCTCGGGGGTTTCCTGTGGAGTCGGCTCGACCTGCTCGGGCGTCACCTCTTCGGGGGTGAGGGGCTCTGCGGTCTCTTCGGTCGGCTGCGTGCTGAGCGTGCCCACGGCCATATCCGCGAAATCAGTGCCGAGGGCGAGGTCGGTGCCGCCCGACATGCCTTCCATTTCGGCGCTTTCATTGGGCGGCATCACCGCAAGAACCGCGGCACCATGGGCCGACAGCGCGAGCACCGCCGCCGCGATTTTCACCTTGCGCGAGGATGCGATCATTCCAGCCCCCTTTCGGTGACGACCACCACCTTCTCGGCGCCGGCGGCGCGCAGTTCGCGCCCGATCCGGATCAGGTCGGCGGCGGGCGCGTCGCGGTCGGGCACGATCCGGGCGAGCGTGAGTGCCTCATCGCCAAGCATCTCCAGCGCAGCGGCGCTGTCTTCGACCGGTGTGCCCTGCACGCTCATCGTGCCATCGGCGTTCAGCACCAGAGCGTCGGCGGGCGCGGTGCCCTGCAACTCGGCGGTGCGCACCAGCCTCAGATCGGGATCGAGGGGCCGTGCGACGGTCCCGGCGACGAGGAAGAAGACCAGCATCAGAAAGACGATGTTGATCAGCGCGATCGTCGGCTCGCGTTCGGTTTTCTGCTTCTTGCGGCGCATTACGACGCTCCGAGAACCATGGCGCGGTATCCGCTGACGCCGCGCAGGACGACCAGCAGATCCGTCAGCCGTTGCGAATTGACCTCGCCGCGCAGCGCCACGATCAGCGGCTGCGCTTCGGCATCCTCGGCGTCATTGCGGCTCTCTTCGAGTTCCGCGGGCAACTCATCGAGGGTCAGCACGGTGCCGTTGAGGCGGATGTCTTCAGCGCCAAGCTGCAGGAACATCGGGCGGGTGTCGCCGGAGACCGCAGCGCCGGACCCGGCCGCCGCCAGTTCCACCTCTGCAAAGCGCGTGAAGGTCGAGGTCAGCATGAAGAAGAGCAGCAGCAGGAAGATCACGTCGATGAGCGAGGTCATCGACAGCTTCCGCCGCCGGCGCATCTTACGCATGGCGGGCCGCCCCTTGCGCCTGCGCCTGCATCTCGCCGGTGCCGGTGGGCGACAGGATGGTGTGCACCGCGCGTTCGGCCAGAACCCGCTCGGATTCCATCCGGGCCTCGAACCAGCTCAGCACCACAGAGGTCGGCATGGCGACGACAAGACCGACGGCGGTGGTCATCAGGGCCACCCAGATGCCGCCCGCAAGGATCGACGGGTCCACTTGGCTGCCCGCGTCCTGCAGCGCCTGAAACGCCGAGATCATCCCCAGCACCGTGCCGAAAAGGCCAAGCAGCGGCGCAAGCTGCGCCACCGAGTCGAGCAGGCGAAAGCCCTTTTCCAGCCGCGCGAACCGGGTTTCGGCCTCGGCCTCGAGCCGGGCGGCGTCGGTCTGGCCCGACATCGCCATGTCGATCACCGGACGCAGGTACGACCGCGAACGGTTCAGCGCCTCACGGGCTCCGGCGCGGTCGCCGCGATCCCAGGCGCGCACCGCCTCGCGCAGCGCAGCGTGGCGCCCGACGCCCGAGGCGGCGAATTGCCAGAGCTTGTAGATCACCACCGCGAGCGTCAGCAGCGAGACAGCGACCAGCAGCAGCACCACGGGGCCGCCAAGTTCAGCGATACGGCGTATGCCGTCGATCACCATGTCGATCATCCGATCACCTCCACGTCGCTACGCGATTTCAGATCCAGCCCCTCGGTGCAGAGGGCCGATTCACCGCCGCCCGCTTCGCAGCGGCTGGCGCCATTGATGAGGATCTGGCCAAGCCCGTCGCAGCCCGTGCCGGGCACGACGAACTGCCGCACCCGGGGCCGGCCCGCGGGCAGTTCCCCGAAGTCGAAGAGCGTCAGGCGATCGACCTGACCATTGGTGTCGAGCAGAACCGTCTCGTAGACCGCGCTGTCGATGTCGGTGTCATGGCCGTTGCGGATCAGAAAGCTCAGCTGGCAGCCTTGCTCGACGCTCTTGGTGGCGTTCAGTTCAAGCGAGAGCGCACCGGCAGGATCGCTGTCCTGAGCGGCAAGGGGCAGGGGCAGCAGCGCGAGAAGCGGCAGGCTCATGCGGAGAGTACGCAACACTGGGGTCTCCTGACTTTTCTTTGGATGGCTGGCCCGGCAAACCGTGTCCGAGGCTGGCAATACGGGGAGTTTAACTCCGAATTTGCCTCTGTGTGTCACGATCCTGAGGAATGCTCAATACCTGACTAAAACAATACGAAATCTGCATGTCTTTGCTTGTCGATCCCAGAGTGCGCGCGGGCTGGCAGCTTTTTCGCCTGCCGCCGGTCTTGGCCACACTTGGCGGTGTGTGTTCCTTTCACATTAGGGAAAGGGTGGTCCAAAGCGCAAATCGCGCGAAGCCGATGGTCATGGCGATAAGCCGGTGATGGCCCACCCACTGGCCCCGAGGAGTTTCGCCGCATGATCCCCGGAGACATGAATGGCTATTGGGGCGGCTATTGGTCGAACGGGACTGCGATCTCCTGTGCCTCGGGCTTTCCAGTTGGCGAGCGTGCGGCAGAGCGCGCCCGCGCTTTTCCTCGGAAAATGGCCCGGGGATCGGAGGGAGGCCAGAGTCGCGCGGGAATTTTACAAAGGTTGACCCGGGCGGGGTGACTATGTCAGGCGCGCGGCTTTCATCTTGACCCCGACGCGCATGCGTCGGCCCGGCCGAAGGAAGGATCCATGGCTCTTACCCTGCGTCGCAACCGCGATTGCGATCTCGCCCCGTTGGCAGCAATGCTGCCGGAATCGGAGCTACCGCTGCTCAACCCCAACGCCAAAGTGCCCTTTGACGAGATGGAATGGCACCGTAAGTGGCTTGGAGAGCGGGAGGACGTCTCCTTCTACCTTCAGGATGCTGCGGGGCGCGATGTGGGGTTTTTCGCCCTGCGGGAAGGAGTCGGCCCGGAAGTGCGGCATCTGACTTACGCCTATGTTGCCCAAGAGGCGCGCGGCGGGGCCGGTGCAGAGCTTACCGAACTCGTCGAGCAGGCGGCGCGGGAACTGGGGGCGCTGACCCTCACCCTGAAGGTCGAGGTCGACAATGAACCAGCGCACAACGCCTACCTCTCTGCCGGCTACGAGGAACTCTCGCGGCGGCAGGGCATGGCGACCATGTTGCTGGATCTGGACGCGCGTCGGGCGGCTTAATAGCAGCCGGCTTATGGCCGATCCTGATTGCGATCACCATTGCCGCCGCTGTGCGGCGCAGTTACCCCGAGCCTGCCGAACTAGGAAGGTTCGGGGCGCCATGCGTGAGGTCAGGGTCAGCCGGGCAGTTGTGCTGACAGAAAGCGGCTGAACGCCTCCCAGCTGGCGACGTCGGCACGCTCTTGGTAGCTGTCGGAGCCGAAGACGGTGAAGGCATGCGGCGCGCCGGAGAACACCCCGATGCTATAGGTGGTGCCTGCCTCTTCGAGTTCGTTGGCAAGGGTGGCCACATCCTCCATCTTGATGGAGGTGTCCGCGCCGCCGTGCATCACCAAGACCGGCGGTTCGTCTCCGCCCCAGGATTGGCCTTCGGGTGTCGTCAGACCGCCGTGGAACGTGGCATATCCGCTGGCCGTGTCGGCCATATCGCTGCGTGCCATTTCAAGCGCCACCGCGCCGCCAAAGCAGTAGCCCGCGACCACCAGTTCCTCGACACTCGAGCGCGACAAGGCCTCATCGACGCCCGCCTGTATTAGCGCGCGCATCCGCTCCCGGTCTTCATAGAGCGCCCCGGTCGCCGCGCGGCGATGGTCCATCGTTTCGGTGGGCGTGGAGTCACCGAACATGTCCAGAGCGAAGGCATTGTAGCCCATATCGGCCAGCATTTTGGCACGTTCGCGCTCGTAGTCGGTCATGCCGTCCCAATCGTGCATGATCAGGACAAGCCCTTTGGGAGAGTCTGCTTCTGCCCAGTATCCTGTGAAGTTCTCACCATCAACGGTGTAGGATACGTCTTCGGCAAGGGCCGGTGTGCTGGCCACGGCGGCGGCCGCGATAATCGTCGAAGTGATGACAGTACGCATGAGGACTTCCCTTATCTGGCGAGCCCCTTTTTCAAGGGCATTGCGAATAACGACTAGGGGTGAGGTAGAGCCGCGAGACGCCGCGGCAACGCGCCGCCGGGCCGATGCGGCTTGGCGATGGGGCTGCGTTGTCGCGCCAAGCTTTTGCTCTGCGATGCTGTCAAAGGCCCGGCAGGTGCCAGCCTCTGTGCGCGACCACATAAGAAGGCGCGGGCAACTTGTGCCCGCGCCTTGCCCACTGAGGGTGCCACTGAAACCAGTGGTGTCTCGACCGCCCCAAGAGGCGATGGGCCGCACCGTCAGGCGGCGATGGCGATGGCCTTCGCGTTGACGAACTCGTGCATCCCGAAGCCGCCGTGTTCGCGCCCATAGCCGGAATCCTTCACGCCGCCGAACGGCATTTCCGGCGTCGCGAGGTTGAAGTGGTTGATGAAGACCATGCCGGTGTCGAAATGCTTGCGGGCAAGATCCGTGGCGTAGTCGACATCCTTCGAGAAGATGCCCCCGCCAAGGCCGAAGCGGCTGTCATTTGCGATGCGCATGGCGTCTTCGTCGTCCTTCGCCCGGATCACCGAGGCGACGGGGCCGAAAAGCTCATCGTCATAGGCCGGCTGGCCCGGCGCGACGTCGACGAGCACGGTGGCCGGGTAGTAGTAGCCCTGACCGTCGGGCAGCGAACCGCCGCAGGCGATGCGGGCCCCTTTCTCGACGCTGTCCTGCACCTGCTTGTGCAGCGTCTCGCGCAGGTCTCCGCGCGCCATCGGCCCAAGCCCGGTCTCCGCCTTGTTCGGATCACCCGACACAACGTCCGACATCGCCTGGACGTAGCGCGTGACGAATTCATCATAGACCGCGTCGGTCACGATGAAGCGTTTGGCGTTCACGCAGGTCTCGCCGTTGTTGTAGATCCGGCCTGCCACGCAGGTCTTCACTGCGAGATCGAGGTCGGCGTCTTCAAGCACGAGGTAGGCGTCGTTCGAGCCAAGCTCGAGCACGGTCTTCTTGAGGTGCTCGCCTGCCTTCTTGGCGATGACGCTGCCACCGGCGTCGCTGCCAGTCATCGTGACGCCGCGCACCAAGTCGTGGGCGATCAGCTTGTCCGACTGGTCGTGATCGATGGTCATCACCGTAAACAGGTTCTTCGGGAGGCCAGCCGCCTCGTAGATCTCACGCAGCAGCAGGCCGCTGCCGGTGCAGTTGGCCGCGTGCTTGAGCAGCACGCCGTTGCCCGCCATCAGGTTGGCGATGGAATAGCGCACGGCTTGGTAGGCCGGGAAATTCCACGGCTGGATGCCGTAGATCACGCCCACCGGGGAATAGGTGACGATGCCCTTGCGCCCGTCCTGCAGCGAACGGTGCTCGTCTGCCAGAACCTCCGGGCCCTGTTTCGCGGTCCATGCGCAGATACCGGCGCAGAGATCGATCTCGTCGCGGCTGTCTCCGATCAGCTTGCCAACCTCGTCGGTCATCAGCTGCGCAAACTCTTCCTTGCGTGCAGTGAGTTCCTCGCCGATCCGCGCGATGATTTTCGCGCGCTGTTCCGCTGGCGTCAGGCGCCACTCGTCAAAGGCGCGGTGGCAGGACTCCAGAGCGTCGAACATTTGATCGTCGCTCATCAGATCGTACTGCGACAGTTCGGCTTCGGTGGCGGGATTGATTGTCGTGATGGTGCGGTCGGTCATGGTCCGTCCTTTCGCGTTGCTGCGTTGTCTGCGTAACGCTTCGGGCCGCCGGGCTTGTTCCTCGGGGGCGCACACCATCGTGTGAATGGATCGGGCAGAACCGTTCACACGCGCCGCCCGAGACGCGCCCAGTGAGTTTCCATTGGGTTTCCGGTGGGTTTGTGCGGGCGACTTAACGTTCTGAAAATGCGAAAGCCTGCGACCAGGGCGCAGGCTTCTTGCTGGGGTGAGGGAGGGGCCAGTGATCTTAGCCTTTCGTTGCCGAGCGATACCATTCGACAATCTCGCGCCGGGCCTCCGGGTCCATCTGGATCGCATTCGGGGGGGGCATCGCGTGGCTCGCGCCGGCCTGCAGGAAGACCTGCTTGGCATGGCGGGCGACATCCGACTCGGTCTCCAGCACCACGCCTTTGGGCGGATGGTACAGACCGTCCCACGAGGGTTCGCGGGCATGGCACATCGAGCAGTTGCCGACGACGGCGAAATAGGCGTCCTCGAACCCATCCGCACCGGCGAACTTTTCCTCATAGGAGGTGAGGGGCCGAGCTTCGGCCTCCTCGTAGCTGTCCATCATCGGCGCAGTGGACAGCCACGCGATGGCGATGAACAGCAGCGCGGTCGCCACCCATGTCCAATAGGGCGCGCCCTTGCGGGCGTGCATAGAATTGAAAAAGTGGCGGATCGTCACGCCCATCAGAAAGACGAGGCTGGCGATGAGCCATGCGTGGTCGGTGGCGAAGGCCAGCGGGTAGTGGTTCGACAGCATCAGGAAGACCACCGGCAGCGTCAGGTAATTGTTGTGCGTCGAGCGCAGTTTGGCGATCTTGCCGTACTTGGGATCGGGGGTGCGGCCGTTCTTCAGATCATCGACCACGATGCGCTGGTTCGGCATGATGATGAAGAACACGTTGGCCGTCATGATCGTGGCGGTGAAGGCGCCAAGGTGCAGCAACGCGGCGCGTCCGGTGAACACCTGATTGTAACCCCATGACATGATCACCAGCATGACGAACAGCAGCACCATCAGCAGCGTGGGCGTCTCGCCCAGCTCTGATTTGCACAGCCGGTCGTAGACCAGCCAGCCAATGGTCAGCGACAGCGCCGAGATCATGATGCCTTGGAACAGCGACAGGTCGGCCTTGGTGGGATCAAGCAGGAAGAGCTCGCCGCCCGCCCAGTAGACGATCATCAGCAGCGCCGCGCCCGAAAGCCACGTCGCATAGCTTTCCCATTTGAACCACGTCAGGTGGTCGGGCATCGCCTCGGGGGCCACAAGATACTTCTGGATATGGTAGAACCCACCGCCGTGAACCTGCCATTCCTCGCCATGCGCGCCGACCGGCAGATGCGGCACCTTGCGCAGACCAAGGTCGAGCGCGATGAAATAGAACGACGAGCCGATCCACGCGATCGCGGTGATCACGTGCAGCCAGCGCACGGCAAAGCCCAGCCAGTCCCAGATGATGGCGAGATCATACATATCCCGGTGTCTCCCTCTTATGGTTATGCCGCACCCTAGTTCGGCGTCGATTATTCTGCTATCTCCGGCTTCTACCAAGCAGTTTCAAGAAATCCCGAAAAATGTCCTACCTCGACAATATCCGGACCTTCGTGCGTGTCTACGAGTTGGGCAGCATGTCCGCTGCGGGCCGCGATCTGCGCATCTCGCCGGCGGTGACCTCGGCGCGAATCTCGCAGTTGGAGGACCATCTGAATGTCCGGCTGTTCCAGCGCACCACGCGCAACCTGACGGCCACCGAGCAGGGCCGCGCCTTCTACACCGGCGCGCGCGAGGTGCTCGAGGCGCTGGAAAGTGCCGAGGCGCAAGTGGCGCAGCTGACCGACAATCCCAAGGGCTCGCTCTTCGTGGCGGCGCCGCTGGGCGTTGGGCGGCGGCTTATCGCGGCGCAGGTGCCGGGGTTCCTGCGCGAATACCCCGAGGTGCAGATCCGGTTGCGCCTGTCGGACCGCAAGGTCGACCTCACCACCGAAGGGCTCGATCTGGCCTTCTTCCTTGGCCAGCCCGAAGACAGCACGCTGCGGATGCGCAAGATCGCCGATGTGGAGCGCGTGCTCTGCGCCGCGCCGAGCTATGTCGCGCGGCGCGGCAACCCGGCGTCGGGCGAGGCGCTGATCTCGGAAAAGCACGAATGCCTCAACCTGCGCTTCCCGGGCGCGACCGAATTCCAATGGCCGCTGCGCACGCATGAGGGCACGAAGCGCTTCGCCGTGGGGGGGCGCTACGAGTCCGATGACGGCGATGTGCTGACCGACTGGGCCCTGGCCGGAGAGGGGATCGTGCTGAAGCCGGTCTTCGAGGTCGCCGAGTACCTGCGCAGCGGACGCCTTGTGCCGGTGGCGGAAGAGACCCCGCCCGAGCCGATCCAGATGGGGTGCCTGTTTACCCATCGCCGCGGACAGGATCCAAAGACGCGGCTGTTCATGGACTACGTCACCGATCGCATTGCCGCGGCAATCCGGCAGGCCGAGCAGCGCGCGGCGGAGAGCGGGCGGTAGGCTGGCGGCCCTGCGTCCGCAAGGGCGGTTGAGGCAGCTTCAAACAGATTTTGAAAATCATCCGGCATTTTCCGGATTACACGTGTGGGATGACCCGGAGGCAACACCGAAGGAGCCCGTCCCCTATGACGCTGCACAGCCCGCTGCCCGCGACCCGCTATCCCCGCGACCTGACCGGCTATGGCGAGACACCGCCTGATGCCCGCTGGCCGAACGGCGCGAAGATCGCGGTGCAGATCGTGGTCAATTACGAAGAGGGCGGAGAGAACAACATCCTGCACGGCGATGCCGCCTCCGAGGCGTTCCTGTCAGAGATTGTCGGCGCCGCGCAATGGCCCGGCCAGCGGCATTGGAACATGGAGTCGATCTACGAATACGGTGCCCGCGCCGGCTTCTGGCGGCTGCACCGGCTGCTGAAGGACACGCCCGTCACCGTCTACGGCGTCGCCACCGCGCTCGCCCGCGCCCCTGAGCAGGTTGCCGCGATGAAGCGCGCCGGCTGGGAGATCGCGTCGCACGGACTCAAATGGGTCGAGCACAAGGACATGCCACAGGAGGAAGAGCGCGCGCAGATCCGCGAAGCGATCCGCCTGCACACGCTGGTCACTGGCGAGCCGCCGCGCGGCTGGTACACCGGGCGCTGTTCGATGAACACGGTGCGGCTTGCCGCCGAGGAAGGCGAATTTGCCTATATCGCCGACAGCTACGCCGACGATCTGCCGTACTGGTGCCGCGTGGCGGGCAAGGATCAGCTGATCGTGCCCTACACGCTGGACGCCAACGACATGCGATTTGCCTCGCCGCAGGGCTTCAACTCGGGCGACCAGTTCGAAAGCTACCTGCGCGACAGCTTCGACACGCTCTACGAGGAGGGGCTGGCGGGCGCGCCGAAGATGCTGTCGATCGGGCTGCACTGCCGACTTGTCGGGCGTCCGGGGCGGGTCGCCGCGCTGAAGCGCGTGCTGGCGTATATGGCCTCGCACGAGGGGGTGTGGTTCGCCACCCGCGAACAGATCGCCGCGCACTGGATGGCAGAGCACCCCGCGCCGCAGGGGCCGCGCCCCTCCGAGATGGATCGCGGCAGCTTCATCGAGGCCTTTGGCGGCATCTTCGAACACAGCCCGTGGATCGCCGAAGGGGCCCATGCGCTGCAGCTTGGCCCGACGCATGACAGCGCCCTCGGCGTGCATTCGGTGCTGGCGCGGGTGTTCCGCGATGCCCCCGACGAAAAGCGGCTGGCGGTGCTGACCGCGCACCCCGACCTTGCCGGCAAACTGGCGCAGGCCAAACGACTGACGGCAGAGTCGACCTCCGAACAGGCCGGGGCTGGGCTGGATGCGCTGACCGACGAAGAGCGCGCGGCGTTCACCAACCTCAACGACGCTTATACCGCGAAATTCGGTTTCCCCTTCATCATCGCCGTGCGCGACAACGACAAAGCCTCGATCATGCAGGCCTTCCGCCGCCGTCTCGAGAATGACCGCGCCACCGAGTTCGCCGAGGCCTGCCGCCAGGTCGAACGCATCGCCGAGCTGCGGCTGATCGACAAGCTGGGCGCATGAGCCGGATCGACGCCGAGACCCTGACCGCCGCCGCCTTCGCCCCGTTTGGCGAGGTGCTGGAGGCGGAAGGGGCGCCCGACAAGATCATCAATCAGGGGCTTTGCGGGCGGTTTCATGACCGCGCCACGCTGGACATCGTCGAGGGCCGCGCCGGGATCAGCCTGTTCAACGCCGAGCCACGCCGCCTGCCGCTGCGGCTCGAGATGGTCGAGCGGCATCCGCAGGGCAGTCAGGCTTTCGTGCCGATGACGCACCACCCGTTTCTCGTGGTGGTCGCGCCGGAGGCAGGCAGCGGCCCCGGCATGCCGCGTGCCTTCGTCACCCGCCTCGGGCAGGGGATCAACTTTCACCGCGGCACGTGGCACGGGGTGCTGACCCCGCTGCACGCGCCGGGTCTCTTCGCCGTGATCGACCGGATCGGCGCGGGACCCAACCTCGAGGAGCATTGGTTCGACGAACCCTACCTCATCCACGCCACCGCGTGAGGACGCCGGCAGCAAGACCGGCCCCGCGCCCTCAACAGGGAGCTGACCACCCATGACCGACCAAAGTCTCGGAACACCAGAGCAATTGCGCGATCCGGAATTCACCCCCGCGCTGCACAAGGCGATCCCGCTGGGCATCCAGCACGTGCTGGCGATGTTCGTTTCCAACGTGACGCCCGCCATCATCGTTGCCGGCGCTGCCGGGTTCGGCTTCGGCTCGAACAGCCCGGACTTCCCCGAACTGCTCTATCTCATCCAGATGTCGATGCTGTTTGCCGGGGTGGCGACGCTGCTGCAGACGATCACCGTCGGGCCGGTGGGCGCGGCGCTGCCGATCGTGCAGGGCACGTCCTTTGCTTTCATCCCGATCATGATCCCGCTGGTGGCGGGCAAGGGTGTTGACGGGCTTGCGGCCATGTTCGGCGGCATCCTCATCGGCGGCGTGTTCCACGCGCTGCTCGGCACGGTGATCGGACGCATCCGCTTCGCCTTGCCGCCGCTGGTGACGGGCCTTGTGGTGACGATGATCGGTCTCGCGCTGGTCAAGGTGGGCATCGAATATGCCGCAGGAGGCGTGCCCGCCAAGGCCAGCGGCGCCGAAAGCTACGGCTCGTGGGCCAGCTGGTCGGCAGCGCTTGTGGTGCTGGCGGTAACGCTGGGGCTGAAGTTCTTCGCCCGCGGCATGCTGAGCATCTCGGCGGTGCTGATCGGCATCCTTGTGGGCTATGTCTACGCGCTCTTCACCGGCATGCTGACCATGGAGGCGATCGCCGGCTCGTGGCAGAACGCCGCCGCCTTCGCACTGCCCGAGCCGTTCCGCTATGGCATCGAGTTCTCCGTCGCCGCGGTGATCGGCTTTTGCCTGATGGCCTTCGTCTCGGCGGTGGAAACCGTGGGCGACGTGTCGGGCATCACCAAGGGCGGGGCGGGCCGCGAGGCCACCGACGGCGAGATCTCTGGCGCCACCTATGCCGACGGCATCGGCTCGGCCATTGCGGGCATCTTCGGCGGCTTTCCCAACACCTCGTTCAGCCAGAACGTCGGGCTGATTGCCATGACAGGCGTGATGAGCCGCCATGTGGTGACCATCGGCGCGATCTTCCTGATCGTCTGCGGGTTGGTGCCGAAGGTTGGCGGGGTGATCCGCACCGTGCCGATCGAGGTGCTGGGCGGCGGTGTGATCGTGATGTTCGGCATGGTCGTGGCCTCGGGCATCTCGATGCTGTCCGACGTCGATTGGACGCGGCGCAACATGGTGATCTTTGCCGTGGCGCTGTCGATCGGCCTTGGCCTGCAACTGGAGGTGCTGAACGTCGCGCGGGGCGCGCCCAACGCGCTGCAGCACCTGCCCGACACGCTGCGCATCCTCGGTGCCTCGGGGATCCTGCCGGCGGCGCTGATCGCCATCGTGCTCAACCTCGTGCTGCCGAAGGAACTCGCCGAGGACACCACCGAAGAGATCTCGGGCGGCATGGCCGGCCATCGCGGAGAGGAGCCGCGCGGCACTGTCTGACCCGATCGATCCTTGGTGGAAGCGGCGGCGCGTCCCTTCGGGGGCGCGCCGTTTGTATTGGAGGTTGCGTGGGTGGCTGGTTCGGCACTTCCGGCGGATGGTCTGCGCGCAAGTGGCCCGGACCAAGGCCGAAGGCCGCCGGGCGAGCGGTCTTCCATTGTGGCGCCATCGGACCGAGCCCGATGGACCACGCCGTCCCGGCGGGCAGGCGCTCGCCCGGCTTTCGTGGCGCCTCGTGGTCAACGAAAAAAAGGGCGGAGGCAAAGCCCCGCCCTTGGCGTCTCCATCTGAAAGATGTCGTCAGAAATCGACCTCAATCGCGATGCCCGTCTCGACCGCCAGATCGACCACCGCCGCGGCGACCGCGAGATCCTGCAGGCCCACACCGGTACCATCGAAGAGGGTGATTTCTTCGGCCGAAGCGCGCCCCGGATGCGCGCCATTGATCACCGCGCCAAGCTGGGCGATGGCGCTCTCGTCGATCAGCCCCTGCGCCACCGCGTGCTGCGCCTCGCCGATCGACACCGACTGCGCAACCTCGTCGGTGAACACTGTGGCCTTGGCCAGCAGCGCCGGAGACACCTCCTGCTTGCCCTTGGTGTCGGTGCCCATGCAGGCGATATGGCAGCCCGGCGCGACATGCTCTGCCATGAGGATCGCGTCGAACGACGAGGTGATCGAGATGATTACGTCGGCCTCGCGCATCCCCGGCAGATCCACCGCCTCGAACGGCAGGCCAGCCTCGGCGGCGACCTTTTCGAGGTTCGGCAGCATCTCGGGGTGCAGGTTCCAGCCGATGACCTTGTCGAAGTCGCGCTGCTCAAGCGCGGCGCGCAGCTGGAACGTGGCCTGATGGCCCGCGCCGACCATGCCGATCACGCGGGCATCCTCGCGCGCCAGATGCCGGATCGATACAGACGAGGCCGCGGCGGTGCGCAGCGCGGTCAGCAGGTTGCCACCGACCATCGCCTTGACCTTGCCAGTATCGGGATCGAAGAGAAACACCGTGGACTGGTGGTTGATGATACCGCGCTTTTCGAGATTGTTCGGCCAGTAGCCCCCGGCCTTCAGCCCCAGCGTCAGACCGGCGCGGTCGAAGCCGCCCTTGAAGCCATAAAGCGCATCCTCGTGGCCGATGGCCTCGCGCACGACGGGGAAGTTGTAGGCGTCACCGGCGGCCATGGCGGCAAACACCTTCTCGACCGCGGCAAAGGCGGCCTCGCGGGTCATCAGGTCGGCGATCTCGCGTTCGGGAACGATGAGCATGTCTGCTCTCCTTTCAAAGAAAAGCGCCCGCGCGCCGGGACAAGAGAGCGCGCGGGCGAGGCGTGCCCGGAGGTCGGTCCGGGCACGGGGCAAAGAGTGAACGGGGCAAAATGAGGTGATGGTGGATCAGTAGGCCTTGCCGCGCGCCGACACCGGCCAGAGCGTTTCGACCTTGCCGCCGCGCACGCCGACGTACCAATCGTGCACATTGGCAGTGGGGTCGCAATGGCCCGGCACCAGCTTCAGCTTGTCGCCCACCTTCAGCACGCCGCCGGGATCGGCGATCACGCCATGCTCGTCCGAGCATTTGGTGTATTCCACGTCGGTCCGGCCAAAGACCACCGGCAGGCCGCTGTCCACCGACTGCGCCTTGAGGCCGGCGTCACAGACCGCGATCTCGGGCTTGGCATGGCTCATCACCTGCGTCAGCAGGAAGAAGGCGTTCTCCCATTCGCCATTGTCGATGCGGTTGCCGTCCTTGTCGCGGATGCGCCCGTAATCGGCGTCCATGAAGGCGTAAGACCCGCACTGAAGCTCGTTGTAGACGCCAGAGGTGCTCTCGAAATAATAGCTGCCGGTGCCGCCGCCCGAGACCAGTGCGGGCTTCAGCCCTGCTGCCTCCAGCGCCGCCACGGCCCCTTCGACCTGCGCGATGGCCACGGCGAGTTTCTCGCGCCGCGCCTCGTAGCTGTCGAGGTGCTGCATTGCGCCCTGATAGGCCTGGATGCCGGTGAAGGTCAGCCCCTCGGCGGCGGCGATGGCCTGCGCGATCTGCACCACCGCGTCGGCGGTCGTCACGCCGCAACGGCCCGCGCCGCAGTCGATCTCGACAAAGCATTCGATCGTCGTGCCGTGGCGTTGCGCGGCGTCCGACAGTTCGGCGACATTGGCGAGGTCATCGACGCAGACAATGATCTTTGCGCCCAGCTTCGGCAGCCGCGCCAGACGGTCGATCTTGCGCGGATCGCGCACCTGGTTCGACACCAGCACGTCGGTGATGCCGCCACGTACGAAGACCTCGGCCTCCGACACCTTCTGGCAGCATACGCCGACAGCGCCGCCAAGCCGCATCTGCAATTTCGCCACGTCCACCGATTTGTGCATCTTGCCGTGCACCCGGTGGCGCATGTTGTGGGCGCGGGCGTAGTCACCCATCTTGCGGATATTGCGCTCGAGCGCGTCGAGATCGAGCACGAGGCAGGGGGTCTGGATGTCGGCCTCGTCCATGCCCGGCAGCGCCGGCACGTCATAGCCCACCTCGAGTTTGTCGAAAGTCACGGGTGCGTTCATGGCTCAGGCTCCTTTGTCCCAGGGCAGGCGGGTCAGGTCGACATTGCCGCCGGTGATGATGAGACCGACGCGCTTTCCAGCGAAACGGTCGCGGTTCTTGAGGAGGGTGGCAAGCGGCACGGCGCTGCTCGGCTCCATTACAATCTTCATATGCGTCCAAATCAGCCGCATCGCCTCGATGATCTCGTCTTCCGAGGCGGTTAGGATTTCGCTGACGTGGTGCGAGACGAAATGCCAAGTCAGGTCCTTCAGCGGCACCTTCAGCCCGTCGGCAACCGTTTCAGGCGCGTCATCGGCGATGATATGTCCGGCCTTGAAGCTGCGATAGGCATCGTCGGCCTGCTCTGGCTCGGCGGCGATGATCTGGCATTCCGGGGCGAGCGTGGAAAGGGTCAGGCAGGTGCCCGAGATCATCCCGCCGCCGCCGATCGGCGCCACGACCATGTCCAGCCCCCCCGTCTGCTCCATGAGTTCGCGCGAGCAGGTGCCTTGCCCGGCGATCACGCGCGGGTCGTTGTAGGGCTGGACGAAATCGCCGCCCGTGGCCGCCTGCACCTCGGCAAAGACCGCCTCGCGGGACGAGGTGGAGGGCTCGCATTCGGTGATGATGCCGCCGTAGCCGCGCACCGCGTCTTTCTTGGCCTGCGGCGCCGTGCGCGGCATGACCACGTTGCAGGGGATGCCGCGGCGCCCGGCTGCATAGCTCAGTGACAGCGCGTGGTTGCCGGAACTGTGGGTGCAGACGCCCCGCGCCGCCTCGGCATCGGTGAGGCCGAAGACCGCGTTTGAGGCGCCGCGCACCTTGAAGGCGCCCGCCTTCTGGAAGTTCTCGCATTTGAAGAACAGCTGCGCGCCGGTCATCTCGTTCAGGATCGACGAGGTCAGCACCGGCGTGCGGTGGATGTGCGGCGCGATGCGGGCGTGCGCCGCCAGCATGTCGTCATAGGTGGGAATGGTTTGCGCCATATCCTTCATCACGCGGCCTCCTTGCGGGTGGTTGCGGGGGTGGCGCGATAGACCTCCTGCGCCGCCGCGACGCCCGCGCCGAGTGTGATGTCGAGCCCCAGATCCTTCATGCACATCTCGGCGCAGGCGAGGCCCGAGAGCGCCATCACGTCGGTCAGGCTGCCAAGGTGGCCGATGCGGAACACCTTGCCCGCGACCTCGCCAAGCCCTGTGCCGAAGGCGACGCCATAGGTTGTCGCCGCATGGCTGACGATATCGGTAGCGTTGACGCCCTCGGGCGTGCGGATCGCGCTGACCGTGTCCGAGTAGACCTCGGGCGAGGCGGCGCAGAGTTCCAGCCCCCAGGCGCGCACCGCGGCGCGCACGCCCTCGGCGATGCGGTGATGACGCGCGAAGACAGTCTCCAGCCCCTCGTCCAGCAGCATGCCGCAGGCCTCGTTCAACCCGTTCAGCAGGCCAACGGCGGGCGTGTAGGGATAGGCGTTGTTGGCATAGCCCTTGGCCATGTCGGTCACGTCGAAGAAGGTGCGCGGCAGTTTCGCGGTCTTGGTCGCTGCCATGGCCTTCTCGCTGAAGCCCACGATGGCGAGGCCCGGCGGCAGCATGAAGCCCTTCTGCGAGCCGGTGACGGCGACATCGACGCCCCACTCGTCAAAGCGGAAGTCCATCGAGGCGATCGAGCTGACGCCGTCGACGAACAGCAGCGCTGGGTGGCCCGCCTCATCAAGCGCGCGGCGCACCGCGGCGATATCCGAGCGCACGCCGGTGGCGGTCTCGTTGTGTGTGGCGAGCACGGACTTGATCCGGTGCTGCGTGTCGGCAGCGAGGATCTCGGCATAGCGGTCTGCGGGCAGCCCCTCGCCCCACGGGGTTTCCACGATCTCGACATTGAGACCGTGGCGCTGGCACATGTCGATCCAGCGGTGGCTGAACATGCCGTTGCGCGCCGCCAGCACGGTATCGCCGGGCGAAAGCGTGTTGCTCAGCGCCGTCTCCCAGCCGCCAGTGCCGGTCGAGGGGAAGATGAACACCTCGGCGCTGGCGCTCTTCAGCACGCGGCGCACGCCGTCGCGCGCCGGGTGCAGGATCTGCCCGAACAGCGGCGAGCGATGGTCGATCGTCGGCATGTCGCAGGCCTTGCGCAGGCGCTCGGGGATATTGGTCGGGCCCGGGATGAAAACGGGGTTCTGAAAGCTCATGGCCACCTCCTCTGGTCGCTGCAAAGCACCGTAGCGGCGGTGTGAGTTCGGGGAAATTTTTTTGAAATCGTTTTTCAAAAGGGCTTCGATCCGAAAACTGAAGCATTGTCAGCTGGTTGAGTTTTTCATATCGTGAATTGGACTTTCAAGTGAAATGAAAGGGATTTGATGGAAACCCCGAAAGATGCCGGACCTGCGCCGCGCCGCGCCCGTGGTCGGCCCCGTGGATGGGAAGACAACAGCGCGCAGAACACCATCAAATCGCTCGACCGGGCGATGCAGGTCCTGGACTATCTGAGCGCCCATCCCGGCCTGACGCTGTCGGAACTGGCGGGTGATCTGGATCAGTCGCCGGCCACGGTTTACCGCATCCTTGTCACGCTGGAGGGGCGGCGGCTGGTCGAGTTCGACCCGGCAGAGCAGCTTTGGCACATCGGCCCGCAGGCCTTCGTCATCGGCGCGCGGTTTCTGCGCCGCACCAGCCTTGTCGAGCGGGCGCGACCGATCCTGCGGGAGTTGATGGAGCAGACAGGCGAGACTGCCAACCTCGGCATTGTGCGCGAAGCCTCGGTGCTGTTTGTCAGTCAGGTCGAGACGCATGAGAGCATCCGCGCCTTCTTTCCGCCGGGGACGTTGTCACCGCTGCACGCCTCGGGGATCGGCAAGGCTCTGCTGGCCGAGATGAGCGAGGCGCGGCTGGCCAAGTTGCTTGACCGGCCGATGCAGCGGTTCACCCCGCACACGCTGGCCGACCCGGAGCCGCTGCGCATCGATCTCGCGGCGATCCGGACGCGCGGCTATTCGATTGACGCGGAGGAGAAAAATCTCGGGATGCGCTGCATTGCGGCGGCGGTTTTCGATGCGTCTGGCGAGGCGGTGGCGGGCATTTCCGTGTCGGGCCCGACAATCCGCATGCACGAAGAGACGACGCATGAAACGAGCCGCGCGGTGATGCGCGCGGCTCGGGATCTGACGTCGGCGATCGGCGGGATCACTCCGCCGGCGCGCTGACCTTCTTGGGTGCGGGCATGGTCTGCGCCGCCCCAGAGGGGCGCAGCGCCATGTGCCGGTTCACGTCCTTGTAGAGCAGGTAGCGGAAGCGGCCCGGACCGCCCGCGTAACAGGCCTGCGGGCAGAAGGCGCGCAGCCACATGTAATCGCCCGCTTCGACCTCGACCCAATCCTGATTGAGCCGGTAGACCGCCTTGCCCTCGAGCACGTAGAGCCCGTGTTCCATCACGTGGGTTTCGGCAAAGGGGATCACAGCGCCGGGCTCGAAGGTGACGACGGTGACATGCATGTCGTGGCGCAGGTCATTGGGGTCGACGAAGCGGGTGGTGGCCCATTTGCCATCGGTGCCGGGCATCGGGGTGGGGGCGATGTCCTGCTCGTTGGCGATGATCACCTCGGGGTGGGGCAGGCCGGGAACCGCCTCATAGGCCTTGCGGATCCAGTGGAAGCGCAGCGCCTCTTTGCCGGTGTTGCGCAAGGTCCAGAGCGTGGCGGGCGGCAGGAAGGCGTAGCCGCCCTCGCGCAGCACATGGGGCTCGCCCTCGACGGTCAGCGTCGCCTCGCCGCCCACCACGAAGAGCACGCCCTCGGCACCCGCATCGGTCTCGGGGTGGTCCGAGCCGCCGCCCGGCTGCACTTCCATGATGTACTGCGAGAAGGTTTCGGCAAAACCGCTGAGCGGGCGCGACAAGACCCACAGGCGGGTGCCCTCCCAGAACGGCAGAAAGCTGGTGACGATGTCGCGCATCGTGCCTTTGGGGATCACCGCGTAGGCGTTGGTGAACACCGCGCGGTCGGTCAAAAGCTGGGTCTGCGGTGGGTGGCCCCCGGTGGGGGCGTAGTAAATCTCGGTCATCTTGGGCTCCGGTCGGGGAGAGGTCCGCAGACTATGCGCCGGGCTCCGGGCGGGGGCGACAGGGCGCGGGACGAAAGGTCTTTCTTGGAAAACGAGATAATCGATCTCTGCCTTTCGATTTTACCTGAAGGATAGCTGAACCTGCATGCTGCGATGTACGGGACCTATGCGGTTCAGGTGCCTCTTTGATTGGGCTTTCACCCGGTCTTAAGTTCCGTGCGCAGGCGAACTGCCACAGGAAACTTCATGACTTCTCGGGGCTTTTCTTGCTTGTCAATTCCTGATTAAAACACACGGTATTGTAAGTTGACCGAAATTGTAGTGATTGATAGCGCGGACGGGCGGCGCCCGCCGCGCCACGCTGTATCGCAAATCCGGAGTCTGCCGTATGAGCATCCCCGAGCAAATCTGGCCCGAACACCTCGCTCAACGGTATATCGACAAGGGATATTGGCAAGGCGAGACCTTCGGGCAGATGCTTGATCGGCTGGCGGCGACTCATCCCGATCGCATGGCGGTGATCGCCGGAGAGACGCGCTGGAGCTACGCCGAATTGGCACGCCGCGCGCGGACCGCCGCCGAGGGCTTTGCCGGGCTGGGGTTGAAGCCGGGGGAGCGGGTGCTGCTGCAGATGCCCAACCGCGCCGAGTTCCTCGCCGCCGCGTTTGGCCTGTTCTACGCCGGGCTGATCCCGGTCTATGCGCTGCCCGCCCACCGCGAGACCGAGGTGCTGCATCTTGCCGCGAAGTCCGGCGCGCGCGCCTATGTGGTGGCCGACCGGCACGACGGGTTCGATTACCTGCCGCTGGCGCGCCGGGTGCTGGCCGAGGTCGAGGACGTCGCGCATGTGATCGTCGCGGGCGAGCCGGGAGAGTTCACCCGGTTCGACAGTCTGGGGGATGCGGGCTTGGCCGCCCCGGTGCCGCGCGATCCGCAAGCGGTGGCCTTCCTGCAGATCTCGGGCGGATCCACCGGGCTGCCCAAGCTGATCCCCCGCACCCATGACGATTACCTCTACAGCGTCCGTGCCTCGGCCGAGATCTGCGGCCTGAGCGCCGACAGCGTCTATCTCTGCGCCTTGCCCGCAGCGCATAACTTCCCGATGAGCTCGCCCGGCTATCTTGGCGTGCTGCACGTGGGCGGCACCGTGGTGATGAGCCCAAACCCGCAGCCTGACGTGGCCTTTCGTCTGATCGCCGAGCATGGCGTGACGATCACCGGACTCGTGCCGCCGCTGGCGCTGCTGTGGATGCAGGCCGCGCCGCGCACGAAGCACGATCTGTCGAGCCTGCAGGTGCTGGGCGTCGGCGGCGCGAAGTTCATCCCCGAAGCGGCAGCGAGGGTGCGCCCGGTGCTGGGCTGCACGCTGCAGCAGGTCTTTGGCATGGCCGAGGGGCTGGTGAATTACACCCGTCTCGACGATCCCGAAGAGATCATCGTGAACACCCAAGGCCGCCCGATCAGCCCCGACGACGAGGTGCTGGTGCTCGACGACGAGGGCAAGCCGGTGCCCGAGGGCGAGCCCGGCAACCTCTACACCCGCGGGCCCTACACGATCCGCGGCTACCACGCCGAGCCTTCGGCCAACGCCCGCAGCTTCACCCCCGACGGCTTTTATCGCACCGGCGACGTGGTGCGGCGTCTGCCCGGCGGCTACCTCGAGGTGCGGGGCCGCGCTGGCGATCACATCAACCGCGCGGGCGAGAAGATCTCTGCCGAAGAGGTCGAGGATCACCTGATCGCCCATGAGGGCGTCTTTGACGCCGCCGTGGTGGCGCTGCCCGACAAGTTCCTTGGCGAGAAGACCTGCGCCTTCGTGGTGCGTGCGGAGGCCGGGGAGGTGCAGTCAAAGGACCTCAAGGCCTTCGTCCGCAGCCGCGGAATTGCCGAGTTCAAAGTGCCCGACCAGATCGTCTTTGTGCCCGAGTTCGAGACCACCGCCGTGGGCAAGGTCAGCCGCAAGGCGCTGCGCGCAGCCCTGAAAGACAAATACCTGAACAAAGGAGACGCCGCATGAGCCTCAGCAAGGACAAGATGCGCGCCGACATCGCCGAAGCGCTGGAGGTGGCCCCCGAAGAGATCACCGACGAGGCCAACCTCTTTGACCTCGGGCTCGATTCCATGCGCCTGATGTCGCTGGTGATGACGTGGCAGGACGAGGGCGAAGACGGCGATCTGTCGGAGATCTGGGAGCACCAGACCTTCGCGGCCTGGTGGGGCGTGGTCGAAGCGCAGCGCGCGGGGGCCTGACATGACGGCCGGGACGGACGCCTTCGCGCTGACCGAGGCGCAGGAAGGCCTGTGGTACGCGCAGGCGCTCGACCGGGCCAACCCGATCTTCAACTGCGGGCAGTATATCGAACTGCTGGGTTCGCTTGACGTGGACCGGTTCACCCGCGCCTTCGACGCGGCGGTAGAGCAGACGCCCGCGCTGCGCCTGCGGTTCGGCATGCAGGGCGGCGCGCCCCGGCAATGGCTGGCAGAGCAGGGGCCGCGTTTGCAGGTGGTCGATCTTTCGGGCGAGGATGACCCCGAGACCGCGGCGCTGGCGCGGATGCGCGCGGACAGCGCGCGCGCCATCGATCTCGCGACCGAGCAGACCGGGCAGTTCGCGCTTTACCTGCTCGGGCCGGACCGCGCCTTCTGGTACGAACGCATCCACCATCTTGCCACCGATGGCTTTGGCATCGTGCTGCTGACCAATCGTGTCGGCGAGATCTATTCCGCAGACACGCTGGACAAGCCCGCACCGGCCCCCTTCCCGGGGCTGCAGCCGGTGTTGGCGGACGCCGAGGCCTACCGCGCCTCCGAGCGACGGGCGGCAGACGCCGCCTTCTGGAAAGACGAGATGCGCGGGCTGGAGACGGTGGCCGGGCCGGCAGAGGGTCGCGCCGTGACCTCCGCCCGATTTGACCGGGCGCGGCTGGAGTTGCCGCCCGAGCTTTGCGCCGCGCTCAAGGCGCGGGCGAAGTCTGCCGGGGTCGGCTGGCCCGATGCGCTGACGGTGCTGGGCGCGGCCTATTTTTCGCGGGTGTCGGGAGCGGGCGAGCGGGTCTACGGGCTGCCCTTCATGGCCCGCATGGGCTCTAAGGCCGCGCGCGTGCCCTGCATGTGGATGAACGTGCTGCCCTACCGCTGCGATCCCGACGAGGATGCGCCGCTGGAAAGCCTGCTGAAGACCGAGGCGCAGCGCCTTGCCGCGCTGCGCAAGCACGGGCGCTACCGCTCGGAGCAGTTGCGCCGGGACCTGCGCCGTACCGCGATCGACGCGCGCCTTTATGGCCCGATGATCAACGTGCAGCCTTTCGACATGCCGCCGCGCTTTGCCAGGCTGGAGGCGCATCTGCACATCCTCGGGGCCGGGGCGGTGGACGATATCACCGCCACCTTCCGGGGCGACGCGACGACATCTCTGTCGTTGGAAATCGACAGCAACCCCGCGCTTTACACCGCCGAGGAGGCAGAGGCGCATCTGCACCGTCTGGCCGCCTTTTTGGCCGCCGCGCTGGAGGCCAAGACGCTGGCTGAGGTGCCGACGCTGACCCCGGCCGAAGAGCGTTGGGCGGTCCACGAGGTCAATGCCACCGATCGCCCGCTGCCTGACACCACGCTGACGGACCTGATCACCGCGCAGATGGCCGCGACGCCCGACGCGCCCGCGGTTGTTTTCGAAGATCGCAGCCTCAGCTACGCCGAACTGGACCGCCGCTCTGCCGCGCTGGCCGCCGCGCTGCGCGAACGCGGGGCCGGGCCGGGTAAGGTGGTGGCCGTGGCGCTGCCGCGCTCCGAGCATTTGGCAGTGGCGCTGCTGGCGGTTCTGCGCGCCGGGGCGGCCTATGTGCCGTTGGACCCGGAAAACCCGCCGCCGCGCCTCGCGGCGCTGATCGAGCGGACGGGGTCTGTGGCGCTGCTGGCCGCAGGCGATCTCGACGCCGGCGGTATGATGCCCTTCGCGCCCGAGGCATGGCCCGCTACCGGCGACGCGCCCGATCCCGGCACCACGCCGGATGATCTGGCCTATATCCTCTTCACCTCCGGCTCTACCGGCGAGCCCAAGGGCGTGATGATCGAGCACCGGGCGATCGTGAACCGCCTGCTGTGGATGCGTGATCACTACGGTTTCGGCCCGCACGACCGCATCCTGCAGAAGACGCCCACCACCTTCGACGTCTCGGTGTGGGAGCTTTTCCTGCCATTCCTCTGCGGCGGCGTTCAGGTGTTTGCCGCGCCCGGCGCGCATCGCGACCCTTCGGCCATCGCCCGGTTGGTGCGGCGCGAGGCGATCACCACCATGCACTTCGTGCCCTCGATGCTGTCAGCCTTCCTAGAGGCACCGGCCTCCGAGGGGCTGGCACTGACCCGCGTGTTCTGCTCGGGTGAGGCGCTGACCGCCGAGCATCGCGACCGCTTTCACGCAAGGATCAGGGCCGAGCTGCACAACCTTTACGGCCCGACCGAGGCGGCGGTGGATGTGACTTTCTGGGACGCCGCGCCGGCGGATCGCAGCGTCCCCATGCCTATCGGTTTCCCGGTCTGGAACACCCGGGTTCAAGTGCTCGACGCGCGTATGCGTCCGGTGCCGGCGGGGGTGCACGGGCAGCTTTATCTTGGCGGCGCGCAGCTGGCGCGCGGCTACCTCGGGCGTCCGGACCTGACCGAAGAGCGCTTCCTCGCCGATCCGTTCCGTCCCGGCGAACGGCTCTATGCCACCGGCGATGTTGCCTACCTGCGCCCCGACGGTGCCGTGGTCTACGCGGGCCGGGCCGATCATCAGGTGAAGATCCGCGGGATGCGGATCGAGCCCGGAGAGATCGAGGCGGCGATCAAAGCCACGGGCCGTGTCCGCGACGCGGTGGTTCTCGCGCGCGCCGACGGCGGCGCCGAGCCGCGGCTGGTGGCCTATGTTCTGGCCACGCCGGAATTCGACAGCGGCCCGCTGCTGGCCGAACTGGCCACTGCGCTGCCTGCGCATATGGTCCCCTCTGCCGTGGTGGCGCTGGACAGCTGGCCGATGACCACCTCGGGCAAGCTCGACCGCAAGGCGCTGCCCGCTCCGCTGCTTGAAATGCCGCAGGGCACCCCGCCCGTGGGACCGGTGGAGGAGCGGCTTGCCGCGCTCTATCGCGAGGTCTTGCATCTGCCCGATACTCCCAGCCGCGAGGCGGATTTCTTCGACCTTGGAGGCGACAGCCTGACCGCGCTGACGCTGAGCTTCCGCATCGAGGCAACCTTCGGGCAGGATCCGGGGCTGGGGCAGATTTTCGAAACGCCCGGTCTGGCGCAGCTCGCGCGCGCGCTCGAGGTGGCCGACACCGCCCGCGCCGGACTGGCTCCGCTGCTGCCGCTGGCCGAGGGCACGGGAGCGCCGCTCTTTATCCTGCATCCGGCGGGCGGGCTTGGCTGGGGCTACCGGCGGCTGGCGCGGGCGCTGAGCAGCCCGCGTCCGGTGTTTGCGGTGCAATCGCCGCTGCTGACCGGCGCGCCACTGCCCGCAAGCCTGCGCGGCCTTGCCGCCGCCTATGCCGATCTGATCGAGGCGCAGGCCCCGGATGGGATGCTTCACCTCGCAGGCTGGTCGGTGGGCGGCATTCTCGCGCAGGAACTGGCGGTGGAATTGTCCGAGCGCGGACGGGACGTGGGGCTGGTGGCGATGCTCGACGCCTATCCGGCGGATTGCTGGCGGGCCGAGCCCGAGCTTACCGACGCCGAGGCGCTGCGCGCGCTGCTCGCCATCGCCGGGCACGATCCCGACAGTCACCCCGAGCTCGACAGCCGGGCGGCGGTCGTCGATTTTCTCAAGCAGGGCGGCACGCCGCTTGGCAGCCTGCCCGACGCCGTACTCGACGCGGTGGTTGGGCTGGTCACCGGCACCAACCGGCTGATCCGCAACCATGTTCAGCGGCGTTACGGTGGCGATCTGCTGCACGTGCGCGCCGCGCGGGACCATGCCGGACGCGATCTGCATGCAAGATTGTGGCAACCCTACGCAGAGCGCGTCGACGCGCTCGACCTGCCGCTGCTGCACCCCGAGATGGTCTCGCAGGTGGCGGCAGAGCGGCTGGGGCCGGAAATGTCTGTCAGGATGGCCAGCGCCGAGCAGGCGCTATCCCTGCCGAACGCGCGCCGCGCCTGAGCTCAGGCGCGGGCGGCGAGGGCCAGCGCGCCGGGCAGCGACGCGGGCAGAGAGGCGATATGTATGGCGCCGGGATAGACCTGCGCGCTGATCTCCAGCCCGGCGGGAGTGCCGTTCAGGCGGTCGATCATCCGCATGGTCGGCGGCGGCGGGCCGTCCGGCTGCGGCCCGTCGCTGCCGGTGCGCTTTTCCCGGTCGCCGACTCCGAAATGCAGCGTGCGTGCGGCGCCCTCGGTGATCTTGCGTTCGGCGATCAGCCGCATCACCAGCGCCTCGTCCCACCAGACCGAGGGGCTGATCGCGGCGTAGCGGGCAAAGCTCTCGGGGGCGCTGAGCGCAGCATAAAGCGTGAAGAGCCCGCCGAAGCTGTGACCCCAGAGCGTGCGGCGCTCGGCGTCGACCGGCAGATCACGCTCGATCTCGGCGCGGATGCCCCCGGTCAGCCGGGCGAGGAAGGCTTCGGCGCCCCCGGCTTTGCGCTCGGGGTGGTGCGGGTCGGGGCGCGGCACGGCGCCGGGCGCTTCGGGCGGCGAATAATCAAAGATGCGATGCGCGCGGGCGAACTGCTTGTCGGTGTCATACCCAATGCCGACGACGATGAGGCCGGGCGCTTCTCCGAGCAGCGCCGGCGTGAGGAAGTCGAAAGCGGCATTGCCGTCGAGCATGTAGAGGACCGGCCAGCCGCCCTCCGGAGCGGGCGCCTTGGGCACCGCAAGAAAGACCCGCGTTGCGGGCACCTCCGCCGCCTCCGGGCCGCAGGTGTCGCGCGGAAGTACACGGCTGGTCAGCGCGTGCGATGCGACAGGCGCTGCCAAAATTTCCAGCGTGGCGGCCTGTCCGCGATGCGGCGGAAGCTTGGCACCAGAGGCACTGTCGGTCATGGAACTTCCCTCACGGGCGTATTAATTGACAATTGCTGTCAACTACTCTCCCTTGGCCGCGGCTTCAATGCCCGCCGCCGAAGAAGACGCCGATGAAGAAAGGACGCTTCATGAACCGCCGTACCCGGCACCTGCCCGCGCGCACCCGCGGCCGGAACCCCGTCGCGCTGCTCTTTGCGCCCGTCTGCACGATCGTCTGGGCGCTGGCCTGCGTCTTGGCCTTTGCCGCTCCGGCGCAGGCCGAGATCCGCGTCACCGACATTGCCGGTCGCGAGGTGGTTCTGGAGCAGCCCGCGCAAAAGATCGTGCTGGGCGAGGGGCGCCATCTTGCGGTGCTGGGAATGCTGCATGACGATCCGGTCTCTCTTCTGTCCGGCTGGCGGCAGGACAAGGGGCTCGATCCTGCGACCTACGACGCCTATCTCGACAAGTTTCCGGCGCTGCAGGACGTGGCGCCGGTGGGGGCTGGCAATCGGCTGCTTTCGGTCGAGAGCACCATCGCCCTGATGCCCGATCTGGTGCTGCTGAGCGTGATGGATGCGACGTCGCCGCAGATGGAGGTGCCGCTGCGCCAGCTTGAGGCGGCGGGCATTCCCGTGGCCTTCGTCGATTTCTTCACCGCGCCGCTCGAGAACACGCTGCCGAGCCTGCGGCTGATCGGCAAGCTGACCGGGGCGGAGGCGCGGGCCGAGGAATTCGCCGGGTTCTATGAGGATCATCTCAGTGTCATCCGTACAACGCTGAAGGCCGACCAGCCTCAGCCGCCGCGCGTTTTCATCCATGTGCACGCCGCGCCGACCAATTGCTGCGCCACGGTGGGGCCGGGCGTGTTCGACGAATTCGTCGAGGCGGCGGGGGGCTACAACATCGGGCGCGACAGCGTGCCGGGCGTGATGGGCAACGTCGGGCTGGAGAACCTGCTGGCCGCCGACCCGGATGTCTATCTCGCCACGGGAGGCGCGCATTTGGCGGGCCGCGGCGGGCTGGTTCTGGGCGCAGGCATCAACGCAGAGACGGCGCATGAGAGCTTTGCGCAGCTTCTGGCAGCCCCCGGCTTTTCCGATTTGCGCGCGGTTTCAGAGGGCAATGCCATCGGCATCTGGCACCTGTTCAACGACTTTCCGGCGCATATCGCGCTGATCGAGGCGCTGGCCAAGCGCTTCCACCCCGATCTGTTTGCCGAGCTCGATCCCAAGGCCACAATGGCCGAGTTCGAGGCGCGGTTCTCGCCCGTCGACGTCAGCGGCAGCTATTGGATCGAGAGCGAATGAGCGCTGTCGACACCCTTCTCGCCGAGCAATCGCGGCGCAGCCAGCGCCGGGTTCTGCTGGTGGTGCTGCTGGGGCTGGGCGCGGTGGCCTCGGTGCTGCTCGATCTGGTGTCGGGGCCCTCGGGGCTGCCGCTCGATCAGGTTCTGGGCGCGCTCACCGGCGTCGGTGAGGTGCCCAAGGCTGCCGAGGTGATCGTCTGGCAGGTGCGCCTGCCGGTGGCGATCATGGCGCTGTTGGTCGGCGCCGCGCTGTCGCTCTCGGGGGCCGAGATGCAGACCGTGCTCGACAACCCGCTGGCCGAGCCCTTCACGCTGGGCATCTCCGCCTCGGCGGCACTGGGCGCGGGCGTCGCCATTGTGCTGGGGCTGGCGATCCCGGGCGTTCCGGCGCTCTGGGCGGTCTCTGGCAACGCGTTTCTCTTCGCGCTGCTGGCGCTGGGGCTGCTGCAACTGGCCTCGGCCCTGCGTGGCGGCGGCAGCGAGGTGGTGATCCTGCTGGGCATCGCCGTCAACTTCACCGCCGCGGCACTGCTGGCGCTGGTGCAGTTCGTCGCCTCGCCGGACGCGCTGCAGCAGTTGGTGTTCTGGACCATGGGCAGTCTGGTGAACGCGCGCTGGGAGGGCATTGCCGTGCTGGCGCTGGTGCTTGCCGCGTGCTTGCCGTTCTCGATCGCGGCGTCGTGGCGGCTGACCGCGCTGCGCCTCGGCAACGATCAAGCGCAGGGCTTTGGCCTCGACGTGGCGCATCTGCGGCGCTGGACGCTGATGCGGGTGAGCCTGCTGGCCGCGGCTTCGGTGTCGATGGTCGGGGTGATCGGCTTCGTCGGTCTTGCCGGGCCGCATATCGCCCGCATGGCGGTGGGCGAAGATCACCGTTTCCTGCTGCCTGCCAGCCTGTTCACCGGCGCGCTGCTGATGTCGCTGGCCTCGGTCGCCTCAAAGCTGCTGGTGCCGGGCATCCTGTTGCCGGTGGGCATCGTGACCTCGCTGGTCGGCCTGCCGGTGTTCTTTGCCCTCGTGCTGCGAAAGGACATGCGATGAGCCTCGAGATCACCAACCTGACGGTCGCCCGCGGGGCGCGCAAGGTGATTGACCGGCTCAGCCTGCCGCCGTTTGCCATGGGCGAGTTCGCGGTGATTGCCGGGCCGAATGCCGCGGGGAAATCCACGCTGCTGCGCGCCATCGCCGGGCTGCTGCCCGCCGCTGGCTCGGTCACGCTTGAAGGGCAGGATCTGAAGGCGCTGCCGCGGGCCGAGATGGCGCGGCAGGTGGGCTTCATGCCGCAGGCGCTGGAAAGCCGGTCGGCGCTGTCGGTGCTCGATAGCCTGATGGTGGCGATGAACGCCGGTGGCGGGCTGACCGGGCGCACGCTGCGCGGACCGGCTGCGGCGCGACATGCGCTGGAGGTGCTGCAGCGCTTCGGCCTGTCCGATCTGGCGATGCGCCCGATGGGCGCGCTGTCCGGCGGCCAGCGGCAGGCAGTGGGTCTGGCGCAGGCGATGATCCGCGACCCCAAGCTGTTGCTGCTCGACGAGCCCACCTCGGCGCTGGATCTGGCGCGGCAGTTCCACCTGTTGTCGGAGGCGCGCAAGCTGGCGCGCGAGGGGCGCATCGTGATTGCCGTGCTGCATGATCTGGCGCTGGCGGCGCAATGGGCCGATCGGGTGGTGCTGCTTGAAGGCGGCGCGCTCAACGCTTCGGGCGCTCCGTCGGAGGTGCTTACCCCGCAAAGCCTGTCGCAGGTCTATGGCATCGAAGCCCGGGTCGAACGCTGCTCGGAAGGGCGCGTGATGGTGATGGTGGACGGGCTGTCAGCCCCCTGATTTCTAGGAGACATTGAACACATGCAATTGCTCGACAACGACGCGCGCTACGGCGCGATCTCACGCCTGCTGCACTGGGCGCTGGCGGCGCTGATCCTCTGGCAGTTCTTGGGCATGGCGCTGAAGCTGGTCCTCGGGCGAAATGGCTTTACCGGCTTCTTCGTCGGCACGCACCAGACGGTGGGGTTTGTGATCTTCCTGCTCGTGCTGCTGCGCGTCGTTTGGGCTTTGCTGAGCCGCAAGCGCCGCCCATCGCATGGCGATGGAACGCTGGGCAAGGCCGCGGCGGCGGGGCACGGGGTGCTCTACCTGCTGATGCTGGCGATCCCGTCGCTGGCTTTGCTGCGCGCTTGGGGCGGCACCCGCGGCTTCAGCGCCTTTGGCACGCAAATCTTCGCCCCGCGCGAGGCGGAGCTGGCTTGGGCCACGGCGCCGGGCAATCTTTTGCACGGTGAACTGGGCTGGGTGATGGCGGTGGTGATCGCCGGTCACATCGCCATGGTCGCGCTGCACGAGGGGCTGTGGCGCGACGGCACGCTGCGGCGCATGGCCGGGCGCGGCTGAAACATTCCTGAGGAGCGCCGCGCGGCGCTCCTCAGGAAGCGCGGTGTCACAGCGCTGCGGCCTCGACCTCCAGCCGTTCCAGCACCGGCGTCTTGGCCCGCCATTCGGTGTACCAAGCGTCCACGGATTCGCCAAAGAACGCCCGATCCACCGGGCGCACGGCAAAGCCAGCCTCTTCGATCCTACCGCGATAGATCGTGTCGATCTCCTCGTAGCTGGCGCGCAGCTCTTCAAGCGTGGCGGTCACGGCGCTTTCGATCAGCGCACGGTCGTCGGCGGTCAGTGCTGACCAGCGGTTCCCCGAGCCGACGGCGATCATTGGGAAGATCATGTGATCCGAGGCCAGCATCTCGGCGGCATGCTCGAAGTAGCGGCTGTTCCACGTCCCTTCGAAATCGATCTGCATGCCGTCGATCTGGCCATTCGCCAGCGCGTCGTAAAGGGCCGGCAGCGGCAGCGGTGTCGGCGCGGCCCCGACGCGGCGCCAGAAATCCAGCTCCTGTGCCAGCGGCACGGTGCGGATCTTGCGCCCTTGCAGGGCGTCGCCGGTTTCGGCGGGGCGCCGCAGCAGCACTTGCCGCATCCCGGCCATGCCAAAGCCCAGCCCCACAAGCCCTAGTCTGCCGGCCTTGGCGAGTAGTTCCTGCGCCGTCGGCCCGGCCAGCAGGCGCCGGGCCTGACCGATGTTCTGCACCAGATAGGGCGCGGTGAGCGCGCCGAACTGAGGGTCGCGGTTCGACAGCTCGCCCAGCGTCAGAAACGCCATGTCGAGCGCGCCGGTCTGCAGCTGCTGCAGCATCTGTGCCTCGTTGCCGAGCTGTCCCGCGGCGTGAACCGACAGCGAGATGCGCCCGTCGGTGGTCTCTGCGAGCCGCGTGGCGAGGGCCTCGGCGCTTTTGCTCCACTGGTGGCTCGGCGGGGTGATCAGACCGATGCGCAGGGGGCCTGGCGCGGCCAGTGCGGGAGCGGCGCTCAGCGCGAGGCCTCCGAGCGTGGTTTTCACGAAGGTACGACGGTCCATGATAGGTCCTCCTAGAAAGTCAGCAGCGGCCAGATCGAAACGCCGATCAGCACTGCGAAGGCGGCGGCAAGGAACGGCGTCAGCCGCGCGGCGATGCGCCCCGCGGGTTCGCCGGACAGGCTTGCGGCGGCAAAGAGCCCGGCGCCGACGGGGGGCGTCAGCAGGCCAAGCGACAGATTCATGCAGATCACCAGCCCCAGATGCACAGGATCGAGCCCGTATTGGTTGGTTCCCAGCGGCAGCAGCACGGGCACGGTCAGCAGCAGCGCCGGGATCGGGTCCATCACCATCCCGACCCCTAGCAGCAGCAGGTTGAGCATCAGCAGAAACAGCACGGGGCTTTCGGTGCTCGCCGAAAGCCAAGCACCAAGCTGCGCCGGGATGCCCGCGTAGGCCAGCACCCATGCCAGAAGCTGGGCGCAGGCCACGAGAAACAGCACCACCGCCGCGCCGAGCGCGGCGCGGGTGAACAGCGGCGGAAGGTCGCGTAGGCGGATCTCGCGATAGACGCAGAGCCCAAGCCCCAGCGCCAGCAGGGCCGCCAGACCGCCAGCCTCGGTCGGCGTGGCGATGCCGCAAAGGATCGACAGCACAACGAACAGCGGGATCAGCAGCGCCGGCAGCGCCCCGCGCAGCACCCGCCGTCTTTCAGCGTTCCGCAAATACGCCGGCGCGGCCTCGCCATCGGGCGCGGCGCCGGTAGCGCCCGCCGGCCATGGCACCGAGCGCGCCCGCCAGTAGATCACTCCGAAGAATGCCAGTCCCATCAGCGCACCGGGGAACAGCCCGGCGATGAACAGATCGCCGATCGGCACCTGCGCGATCACCCCGTAGAGGATGAACAGCATTGATGGCGGGATCACCGGCGCCAGCATCGCGCCGGCGGCTGTCAGCGCCACGGCGTCCGCCCGCGGATAGCCGGCGTGCTCCATCTGCGGCACCGCCATGCGGGTCATCACCGTCAGCTGCGCCACAGTCGAGCCGAGGATCGCCGCCAGCATCACGTTGGCGATGAGGCTGACATACGCCAGCCCGCCGCGCACCGGCCCGACCAGCAGCCCCGCCAGCGCGATCAGCCGCCGCCCGGACCCGCCGGCATTCATCGCCTCGCCCAGCAGGATGAACAGCGGCAGCGCCAGCAGACCGTAGCTTTCGATCCCGGCGACGAATTGCTGCGGCAGGCTGGAAAAGAGGATGGTGTCGCCGCGCAGGACGATCAGCAGCACGGCCACCAGCGCCAGCGCTGCGGCAATTGGCACGGCAAGGGTCAGCAGCCCGGCAAAGGCCAGAACGGGCATCATTGCGCGCGCGCCCCGCGCAGGTCCATCGCCAGCAGCAGGGCCGCGTGCAGCGTCCCGCCGAGCACGAAAAGCGGCAGCACCAGCCAGATCCAGATCTTGCGGAGGCCCAGCGTCTGCGTCGGCTCGAGATAGAGGAAGTTGAAACTCGCGTCGGCCAGCGCCTGCGCCGAGCCGGCGGCGATCAGCCCCGGCAGGTCGAACCAGCGCCAGACCGCGACGCCCAATCCCGCGAAACCGGCCAGCAGCACCGCGTCCACGATGACCCGCAGCCACGCGGTACCGCGCGGCCCAAGGCGCTCTGGCAGGAAGGTCAGCGCCATGTGACCGCGCTGCCCGAAGAGCGCGGCGGCGCCGAGAAATCCCGACCAGACCATGGCGGCCACCGCCGCCTCATCGGCCCAGATCAGCGGTGCGCCGAGGCTGCGGGCGATGGCGCCGGTGCAGCATATCAGCAGCACGACGCCCAGCATCAGCCCGGCAAAGCCCGCCTCAAGCCGCGCCAGAACGTGGTTCACCGCAGCCAGCCGGGACAGCGTGGCGGTGGGTTGGGCGTGGGTAGTGCTGGCAAGGGTCATGGCGTCTCGGATTGGCGTTATGCGACCGGACACGGGCCGGAGGCGCGCCCTGTATTGCGCGCAAAGGCGAGTGTTTCAATCAAGATATGGCGCCGTATCGACCTGGCCGCGGCTTGCCCAGTCAAGTTGTGGTGAAATGGAGACAAACCGACCGGCGACCAGAACCACCTCGCATCCCCACCCCCACGGCAAGGAGCGCCCGGACAGAAGATGCCGGTCGCAGGCGGCGACGATCATCCGGCACAGGCAGCCCGCGTTGGGTGGGGCGACGTCTGGCCTGTCGCGGGGGCCCAAAGGCCCCGCAACACCTCGCCGGGCGCGGCTCAGACCCGCTCTTTTTGGGCGGCCAGCGCGGAGAGCAGCGCGGTGACCTGCCCGGCATTGTCCTTGGCTGGGGTGCCGTCAGGGCGTTCGATGTTGTTCTCGAACCCGATCCGCATGCCGCCGCCAAGCTCTGCAGCGCGCAGCAGGCAAGCCTCTTCCGTGCGCCCGAAGGCGCAGGCGGCCCATTGTACGCTGGGGGGCAGGGCCTTCGCCGCGCGCAGGAAGCAATCCAGATCCTCGGGCTGGGCCAGCGTCGGCGGCGCGTAGCGTCCGAGGACGAACAGCACCTGCCGGGGTGCCGGAACCCACCCTTGCTCGGCCAGAGCGGCAAGCCGCGTCACCTGTTCGGGGGTGTAAAGAATGTGTTGAAGCGCGATGCCCTCGGCTTCGGTCTGCGCATAGAACCGCTGCGCCTCCGGGTCCGGGCCGGGGTCTGGCCACATCTCTCGCAGCGCCACCGAGACGCCCTCTGGCCTGAGCGCGCGCACCAGTGCCCGCTGCGCGTCGGGGCTGTAGCGCCCGATCGCCTCGGTCGTGATCTGCACCGGCATTTCGGGCACGGCACGCGCCATCTCTGCAAGCAGTTCGCGGTAGAGCCCGGCGTCCAGCACATGCCGCGCTTCGGCATCGCGGACATGCGCGTGCAGCGCTTCGGCACCTGCGTGCTGCGCCGCGCGGGCCGCGGCGACGATCTGCGGGATCGTTTCGGGCAGGGCAGGGTGGTCGGCGCGGGTGCGGCGTGCGCCGTTCGGGGCCAGCATGATGCGCGGCAGAGTGGCCAGTCGGCTCATGCCGCGATGGCCCCGTCCAAAGCCCGGTCAATGGCGCGTGAAAGCTTGCCCACAAGCTCGTCGATCTGCGCTTCCGAGATGATGAAGGGCGGGGCCAGCAGCACGTGATCGCCGCGTTGACCGTCGAGCGTGCCGCCCGCCGGGTAGCAGATCAGCCCCTCGTCCATCGCGAAACGTTTGATCTTGGCGTTGATCTTCAGCGCCGGATCGAAGGGGGTCTTGCTGTCGCGGTCGGCGACCAGTTCGACCCCGCGAAAGAGCCCGCGCCCGCGAATGTCGCCCACATGCGGGTGCTGGCCGAGCGCGTCGGTCAGCGCCGCCTGCAGCGTCTCGCCGCGCGCGCGAACCTGCGGCAGCAGGTCCCGCTCGAGGATGGCGGTCAGCACCGCGCGCCCGGCGGCGGCGGCGAGCGGATGGCCGTGGTAGGTGTGGCCGTGCTGAAACGCGCCCGATCCTTCGGCGATCGCGTCATAAATGGCTGCGGTGCAGAGCATTGCGCCGATCGGCATGTAGCCCGCGCCAAGGCCCTTGGCGATGGTGACGATGTCGGGCGACACCCCGTCCTGCTCGCAGGCGAAAAGCGTGCCGGTGCGGCCCATGCCGCACATCACCTCGTCGAGGATCAGCAGCACGCCGTGGCGATCGCAGATCTCGCGGATGCGCTTGAAGTAGCCGGTCACCGCCGGAACCGCCCCCGCCGTCGCGCCCACCACCGGCTCGGCGATGAAGGCCATGACCGTATCCGGCCCGAGGCGCCGGATCTCGGCCTCCAGCTGATCGGCGGCGCGCAGGCCGTAGGCCTCGGCGCTCTCGCCGTCCGCGCGCAGGCGGTACTCGTAGCAGGGGGCGATATGCGAGGTTTCGACCAGCAGCGGGGCGTATTTCTCGCGTCGCCATGCATTGCCGCCAGCGGCCAGCGCGCCGAGCGTATTGCCGTGGTAGCTCTGGCGCCGGGCGATGACCCGGTGGCGCTGCGGCTGGCCGGTCTCGAGGAAGTACTGACGTGCGAGCTTGATCGCCGCCTCCACCGCCTCGGAGCCGCCGGACAGCGGATAGACCTTCTCGATGCCCTGCGGTGCGTTCTGGATCAGCAGGTCGGCCAGTGCCTCGGTGGGCTCGGAGGTGAAAAAGCCGGTATGGGCGAAGGTCAACTGATCGATCTGCGCGTGCAGCGCGGCGCGCACGTCCGGATCCGAATGCCCGAGACAGGACACCGCCGCGCCGCCCGAGCCGTCGAGATAGGCGCGGCCCGCCGCATCGTGGATATAGCATCCCTCGCCGCGCACCGCCAAAGGCAGCTGCGCGTTCGAGCGTCCGAAGACATGTCCCATTGAAGTTCTCCGATTAATCGCCGCGCACGACGAAGACAGACTGATTGGCGTGGCGCACCACCCGCGCGGCGTTCGGCCCCAGCAGGTAGTCCGCAAGTTCGGGCGTGTGCGAGGCCAGCACAATGGCATCGACCTCGAGCTTGTCGGCGGCGCGCAGGATCTCGTCGTAGATGCGCCCATGCAGCACATGCGGATGCACGGTCACCCCGTCGGGCACGTTCTGGTTCACCCATGCTTTCAGCTTGTCGCCAACCTCGTGCAGCGCGCCCTTTTCGAACCCATCCTTGAAGAAGCCGCTGACCACCGACATGCCGAAATCGGGCAGCACGGTCACCACGTGCAGCACGATGTCCGGCCCGCCGAGTTGCAGCGCCGACGGCAGCGCCTTGCCCCAGCTTGCCGGGGCGGACAGGTCGACGGGCAGAAGGATCGTCTTGTACATGGCGTCTCTCCTCAGAAGGCCGGCTTGGTCTGGCGGCGGCGTTGCATCAGGATGACCAGCCCCAGCAGCAGCAGCGCGGGAAGGTAGAAGACCTGCGCGGGCAGCCGCTCCTGCGGGACGAGCACCGAGGCCAGCCGCACCGGCTCATCCGCGTAGAAGTCGAAATCGCCCAGCTTCTCGGCGGTCGGGGTGCCGAACATCGGCTCATCAAGCCGCACCATGTCGCCCTCTGGGAAGAGCATCAGGCCGGAGTTGTCGATCCGCTCCTGCGCGCTGTCGCCCTCGGCGTCCATGACCAGCGTGGTCGAGGCGATCTCGCCGGTGTTGAAATCCGGCCCTTCGATTTCCAGCCGGATGCGGCTGCCCTCGGGCAGCTCGGCCAGCACGTCTTCGAACTGCGCGGGGGGGACGTCCTCGAACGGGCTCTGCACCGCGTTCAGCCAGACGTTCGGCACGAAGAGGGTGAAGGCGACCAGCAGCAGCGCGCCGCTTTCCCAGATGCGCGAGCGGGCCAGGAAGTATCCCTGCGTCGCGGCGGCGAAGAGCAGCATGGCGAAGGTCGCCACCACGAAGACAAAAAGCGCGTGCAGGATGCCCGAGGTGGTGCCCAGATCGACGCCGTAGAGGATCAGCGTGGGGTTGAAGATGAAGAGGAACGGCAGGGCGACGGTGCGCAGGCTGTAGAAGAAGGCGGTGAAGCCGGTCTTGATCGGATCGCCCCCCGAGACCGCCGCGGCGGCGAAGGAGGCAAGGCCGACGGGCGGCGTCACGTCGGCCATGATGCCGAAGTAGAAGACGAAGAGGTGCGCCGCGATCAGCGGCACGATCAGCCCCTCCTGCGCCCCGAGCGTGACCACCACGTTGGCCATCAGCGAGGAGACCACGATGTAGTTGGCGGTGGTTGGCAGGCCCATGCCGAGGATCAGCGAGAACAGACCCACGAGGATCAGCATGATGATCAGGCTGCCGCCCGAAAGCTGCTCGACGAGGCCGGCAAGCTCGGTGCCGATCGGGGTCTTGGTGACCGTGGCGACGATGATGCCCGCCGCTGCCGTGGCGACGCCGATGCCGATCATGTTGCGCGCGCCGGCGATGAGCCCTTCGATCAGGTCGCCGAAGCCAGCCTTGAACTCGGCCGCCAGATGCGCACCCTCCCCCCGGAACAGCGCCTTCAGCGGGCGCTGCGTGATAATGATCAGCAGCATCAGCGCGGTGGCATAGAACGCCGATTTTGCCGGGCTCTGGCGTTCGACCATCAGGAACCACACCAGCACCACGATGGGCAGGATGTAGTGCAGGCCAGTGGCATAGACCTCGGCCACGGTGGGCAGCTTGATCGACGGGTTGTTGGGATCGTCGACTTCCAGATCCGGGCGCCGCGCCGCGATGGCCACGAGCCACAGGTAAAGGCCGGCCAGCACCAGCATCATGATCGGGCCTGCCAGCGCGGGCAGGGCGCCTTTCAGCGCGCCAACGATATAGATCAGCGCGGTGAAGGCGGCGCCAGCCACGGCGAAGCCGATAAAGAACTTGAGGATCATCCCGGCAAAGGACTTGGCCTCGCCAAGCGCTGGCATGTCCTTTTTCAATGCCTCAAGGTGCACGATGTAGACCAGCGCGATGTAGGAGATCACCGCCGGAATGAAGGCGTGCTTGATCACCTCGACGTAGGAGATGCCGATGAACTCGACCATCAGGAAGGCGGCGGCGCCCATCACCGGCGGCATGATCTGGCCGTTGACCGACGAGGCCACCTCGACCGAGCCTGCCTGCTCGTTGGAAAAGCCGACACGTTTCATCAGCGGGATGGTGAAGGTGCCGGTGGTCACCACGTTTGCGATCGACGAGCCCGAGATCAGCCCGGTCATCGCCGAGCCCACCACGGCCGCCTTGGCCGGGCCGCCGCGCAGGTGGCCAAGCCCGGCGAAGGCCAGCTTGATGAAATAGTTCCCAGCGCCCGCCTTATCCAGCAGCGAGCCGAACAGCACGAAGAGGAAGACGAAGGCGGTCGAAACGCCAAGCGGGATGCCGAAGACGCCCGCGGTGTCGAGCCATTGCGCATTTATCAGCGCGGTGAACGACAGGCCCTCGTGCTCGATGAGTTCCGGGATCAGCCAGCCGGTGCCCATGTAGGCATAAAGGAGGAAGAGCGAGCCGACGATGGTCAGCGCCGGGCCAAGCGCGCGGCGGCTGGCTTCGAGCAGGATCAGCAGGCCGACGGCGCCGATGATCACCTGCAGCTGCGTCGGCAGCCCCGAGCGCGCGGTCATCGCCAGATGGTCGGAGAAGAGGAAAACATAGAAAGCGCAGAACCCACCGACAGCCATCAGCAGCCAGTCGGTCAGCGGCACGCGGTCACGCGGCGAGGATTTCAGCGCGGGATAGGCAAGGAAGGCCAGCAGGATGGCGAAGGTCAGGTGAATGGGCCGGGTCTGCGACGAGTTCAGCGCCGGCACGATGTCGGCGAACCACAGTTGCGGCTGCGCGATCCACAGCTGGAACAGCGACCACACCAGCGCCAGCCCGGCGATCAGCAGGGCAACATAGCGGTTCGTCGGCGCGCGTGCGCCGCTGTCGGTGCTGGCGACGAGGTCCTGAAGCTCTTCGTCGCTGAACTGGCGTCCGCCCTGCTGTGGATTGTCGCTCATGCTGTGGCCCCTCTGATGCCGCCTTCCGGAAAGGCCCGGGCGCCTCTTTGAGCGCCCGGGCCGGGTGTCACTGCGAAAGCTGCGCCGATCTTACTCGATCAGGCCAGCTTCCTTGAAGTAACGCTCGGCGCCGGGGTGCAGCGGAGCCGACAGACCTGCGGTCGCCATTTCCTCGGGGTCGAGGTTGGCGAAGGCCGGGTGCAGGCCGCGGAACTGGTCGATGTTCTCGAACACGGCCTTAACGACCTCATAGACCACGTCTTCGGACACGTCGGCAGAGCTGACGAAGGTTGCGCCGACGCCGAAGGTCGTCGTGTCCTCGTCGTTGCCGCGGTACATGCCCCCGGGGATGGTGGCGGTGCGGTAGAAGGGGTTCGCCTCGACCAGCGCGGCGGTCGCATCGTTGTCGACGTCCACGAGAACGCTGTCACAGGCGGTGGTCGCTTCCTGAATCGAGCCCGAGGGGTGGCCAACGGTGTAGACCATCGCGTCGATGTTGTTGTCGCACAGCGCCTGGCTCTGCTCTGCCGCCTGCAGTTCGGACGCCACGGAGAAATCGTCCATGCTCCAGCCCATCTCGTTCATCAGCACTTCCATGGTGCCGCGCTGACCGGAGCCGGGGTTGCCGACGTTGACGCGCTTGCCCTGCAGGTCCTCGAAGGTCTCGATGCCGGCATCGGCGCGGGCGACCACGGTGAACGGTTCGGGGTGCACCGAGAAGACTGCACGCAGGTCTTCGAAGGCGCCGGTTTCCTCAAAGCGCGAGGTGCCGTTGAAGGCGTGGTACTGCCAGTCGGACTGGGCGACGCCGAATTCCAGCTCGCCGCCACGGATGGCGTTGATGTTGAACACCGAGCCGCCGGTCGACTCGACGCCGCAGCGGATGCCGTGCTCGGAGCGGCCGCGGTTCACCAGACGGCAGATCGCGCCGCCGGTCGGATAGTAGACGCCCGTCACGCCGCCGGTGCCGATCGAGATAAAGGTCTGGTCCTGTGCGGTCGCGGCGCTCGCACCAAGCGCGGTGGCACCTGCGACAAGCGCGCCGATCAGAGGTTTGGTCATGTGGTGGGTCTCCCTGAAATTTGGGCCGAGATTCGGCTCTCGCGTGCCAGTGAAACATTTCATTGCGCTCGGTCAAGGTAAACAATACAAATGTATCACGTCGGCCAATCCCACCACCTAAGGCGAAACGCCGGCGCGTAAAGACCCCGGGAGGCCGAACTGACCACATCCCCTTCGCTTGACGATCTGGCCCGAGCCCTGCGGCAGCTTGGGCACAGCGGGGCGCCGCGTGTCGCGGCGCTGGCCCGCTGGGCTTCGGACCAGCCCGAAGAGATCGCGCTGAATTCCGTGCGCAGCCTTGCCGAACGTTCGGGGGCCAACGCCAACACCGTGGTGCGGCTGTCTCAGGCGCTTGGGTTCGGCGGCTATGAGGCGTGCCGCAATGCGTTTCAGGATGCACTGCGCCACGGCGGCGAGAAGCAGGGCGAGATCTACGGCAGGCGGGCCGGCGCGCTGTCCGGCAAAGACAGCGCTTCGGTGCTGGACGCGATCCGCGAGGCGGGGCATCGCAATCTCGACAGCGCCTTCAGGCCAGAGAGCCGGGCGGCGATTGACCGGGCGGCGCAACTGATGCTCGGGGCGCGGCAGGTCTACGTGGTGGGGGTGCGCAGCTGCTACGCCATAGCCGACTACCTCGGCTATACCGCGCGCATGGCGTTCGACAATTTCGCGCCGCGCGCGGGCACGCCGGGGGACATCCGCGACCGGCTTGCGCTCGCCGGCCCCGAGGACGTGGTGCTGTCGATCAGCTTCCGGCACTATTCGGTCGAGACCATCGCGGCGCATGAACTGGCGCTGCGGCAGGGCGCTCGGACCATCGCGATCACCGACGACCCCAAGGGGCCGCTGGCGCGCGGCGCGGATGTGGTGATGCTGCCCGAGATGCACGGGCCGCAGCCGCTGCCGAGCATGATCGGCACCTTCGCTCTTTCCGAGGCGCTGGTGGCGAGCATGGTCGTACAATCCGGGGACGCGCTGGCCAATATCACCCGCTTCGAGCAGCGGTTGCAGGAGGCGGGCGCCTATCGGTGAGAAAAGCTGCAGCGGTGGAACCGGGCAGGCTGCACCCTCACTCCCGAGCCAGCGCCACCACTGGGTCGAGCTTCGCCGCCGAGCGGGCGGGCAGGTAGCCAAAGATCACCCCGATCAGCGTCGCCGAGCCGAAGGCCGCTGCCACGGTCGCCCCCGAGTACACCAGCCGCATCGACGGTGCGACCACGCCCAGCACTGCGCCCAGCCCGTAGGCCAGCGCCACGCCGAGCGCGCCGCCGATCAGGCAGACCAGCACCGCTTCGATCAGGAACTGCGCGGTGATGTCCGAGCGCCGCGCGCCCACCGCCTTGCGGATGCCAATCTCGCGGGTACGCTCGGTGACCGAAACAAGCATGATGTTCATCACCCCGATACCGCCGACAAAGAGCGAGATCAGCGCAATGGCCGAGATCAGCCATGTCAGCGTCTTCGAGGTGCTCTGGATGGTTTCGCGGATGGTGTCGGTGTTGGTCAGAAAGAAATCGATGGTGCCGTGACGGCGGGCCAGCACCTCGGTGATCTCGGTCTCGGCCTGCGCCATGTCGTAGCCGTCGGCCACCTGCACCGAGATCGAATCCACCGTGCGGCTGCCGGTGATCCGCGCCATGGTGGTGGTGTAGGGGGTGAAGACCTTGATCGACTGCGGGCCGAAGCTGGCGCCCGAGGCCTCGACCACGCCGATCACCTGCAGCGGCACGCGCCCGACCATCAGCCGCTGGCCGATGGGGCTCTCGGTGCCGAAGAAGGTCTCGGCGGCGTCGCTGTCGAGCACCGCCACCTGCGCGCGGGCCTCCAGATCGCCTTGGGTGAAGGCTGCGCCTTCGGTCACCGTATAGGCGCCAAGCTGGAAATACCCCGCCGAGATGCCCTTGACCTGCGCCGAGGCGCTGGTGGCGCCGTGGATCACCGTGGCGCTGGTCGAGACCTCGGGCGACACCGAGGCTGCGAAGGCCAGCGGCGCCAGCGCGTCCGCATCACCGCCGACCAGCGTGTCGACGCGGTTCGCCCGGCGATCGCCGAAGCCGGTGCCGGGCCGCACGTCGATGGTCGAGGTGCCGATCGAGGCGATGTTCTCCAGCACGGTCTGTTGGCTGCCATTGCCAAGCGCCACCACCGAGACCACCGAACTGATGCCGATGATGATCCCGAGCATGGTCAGGAACGAGCGCAGTTTGTGCGCCGCCATGGATTTCAGCGCCATGCGCGTCGCCTCGCGCAGCCGGTCGGCCAGCGCGCCGAAGCCGGAGGCGGCGGGGTGGTTGCTCTCGACACGGGCAGGGGCGGTGTGTGGCCGCTTGCGGATGTCGGCGACAATCTCGCCGTCACTGATCTCGATCACCCGGTCGGCGGCCTCGGCGATCTGCGGGTCGTGGGTGACAAGGATCACCGTATGCCCCTCGGCGTGCAACTCGCGCAGCAGCGCCATAAGCTCGGCCCCGGAGGCGCTGTCGAGCGCGCCGGTCGGCTCGTCGGCGAGGATCACCTCGCCGCCGTTGATCAGTGCGCGCGCCACCGAGACCCGCTGCTGTTGCCCGCCCGAAAGCGCGCCGGGCCGGTTGCCGAGCCGCTCGCCGAGGCCGAGCCGGGTGAGCAGGGCCTCCGCCCGTTCGCGCCGCGCCTTGCGGGCGGCGCCACGGTAGATGGCGGGGATCTCGACGTTGCCCACCGCATCGAGCTCGGCCATCAGTTGGTAGCGCTGGAAGATGAAGCCGAAGTGGTCGCGGCGCAGCTCGGCCAGTTCGAGATCGGTCAGTGCCTTCACGTCGCGCCCGTCAAAGCGGTAGCTGCCCGCGCTGGGACGGTCGAGGCAGCCGAGGATGTTCATCAGCGTCGACTTGCCCGAGCCCGACTGGCCGATGATCGCCACCATCTCGCCCGCCTCGATGGACAGATCGATGCCGCGCAGCACACGTACGGTCTGTTCGCCCGCAGTGAAACTGCGCTCGACGCCGGAAAGGTCAATCAGGGACATGGCGCGCCTCAGAAGCCCATCATCCGCGGGCCGCCGCGCCCGCCGGGACTAAGGCCTCCGGAGCCGGCGGCAGCGGGCGCGGCACCGATGACCTGCTCGCCCGGTTCGAGCCCCGACAGCACCTGAAACCGCGCGGCGTCTTTCATGCCGATCTCGATTGCGCGTGGTTCGGATTGGCCATCGGTGCCCAGCACCTCGACCACTGTGCGCCCGTCCGGGCCTTCCACGGGCAGCAGCGCCAGCGGCAGCACCGGCACATCCTCGGCGCGGCTGAGGTAGATGGTGACATCCGCCGACATGCCGATGCGCAGCAGGCGGTCGGCGTTGTCCACGGTGAAGCGGGCGTTGTAGTAGATCGCGCTGTCGGTATCGATCTCGTCGTCATCCTCAATCGACGATGGCGCAGGTTCGACGGACGCCAGATCGGCGCGGTAGCTGAGGTCGGGCGCGCCGAGCAGGGTGAACGCCACCTCCTGACCGGCCTTCACGTTGACCACGTCGGCCTCGGAGATCTCGGCCTTCACCTCCATCCGGTCCAGTTGCGCCACCTTGACGATGGTCGGCGCTTCCTGCGCGGCATTGACCGTGGTGCCCTCGCCGTTGACCACCGCCACGACGGTGCCACTCATGGGCGCTGTGATGCGGGTGCGCTCCAGATCCAGCTCGGCGGTCGAAACTTCGATCTCGGCCCGCGCCTGCTGCGCACTCAGCGATTGCAGGTTGGCTCGGTTCATCGCCAGCGTCGCCTCGGCGGCCTCAAGATCAGAGGTGGCCGAAAGCCGCTTGGAATTCAGCCCTTGCTGCCGCTCGAGATCGAGCTCGGACTGCCGTATCTCGGCCTTCTTGGCCTCGATTTCCGCTTCGATCTGCGCCAGATCGGCCTTGGCCTGTGCCACCGCGTTCTGCTGTTCGAGCGAGTCGATGCGGGCGATGAGATCGCCCTGCGCCACCTCGTCGCCGACCGCGACCGCCAGTTTCTCGATCAGCCCCGAGGTACGCGCCCCGACCGACACGAGGTTCTGCGCTTCGATCAGGCCGGTGGCCAGCACGGTGCGTTCGACCGTGCCGCGGGTCACCGCCACGGTTTGCGGCGCGCTTTCGGTGGGCGCGGCGCTATGGTCCAGATAGGCCCAGCCCGCGCCGGCCCCTACAAGAGCGAGAAGGGCGGTGATCGCGGCGGTTTTGCGCAAACTCATGGGCGGCTCCGAATTGCTTCCAGAGGGTTACACGGAGGATGTCTCGGGTTCCGTCGCAGAAAATTCACGCGCAGAAAAAAGCCGAGACGGAGCCGCGAAACGAAAAGAGGCGCCCGGTCTGCGGGCGCCTCGTAGACTGGCGTTCAGGTATGGCCGGAGCGGCTGGGTTCAATGCCCGCCTGCGCCCCTTGCCTGCATGGCTGCCCTGCGATGGTGTCAGAAGCCGAGCGCCATGCCGTCCTTGCGGCTGTCCGAGCCGCCCGAAAGAAGGCCGGTCTCTTCGCTGACGCGGATCGCCTGACTTCCGCCAATGGGGCTGTCCATCACCTTGAGCTTGTGGCCGCGCGCTTCGAGTTCGGCGCGCGCCTCGGGCGACACGCTCGGCTCGATCTGCAACTCGCCGCCGAAGGCGAAGCTGCGCGGCGCGTCCATCGCCGCCTGCAGGTCCAGCCCGAGGTCCAGAACGCCCGACAGGAAGGCCGCGTGGCCCGCTGCCTGATACTGCCCGCCCATCACGCCGAAGGGCATGACCGCCTCGCCGTCCTTGCACAGCATGCCGGGGATGATGGTGTGCATCGGGCGCTTGTGCGGTGCGATGGCGTTGGGGTGCCCCTCGATCAGCCGGAACGATGCGCCGCGCGAGTGGAACAGCACGCCGGTTTCGGGGTCGAGCCGGGTCGAGCCGAAGCCGTGGAAGATCGAGTTGATGAAGGAGAGCGCGTTGCCCTCGGCATCGACCACCGAAAGGTAGATCGTGTCCTTGTGCTCGGGCTCGTCCCATAGCGCGGGCGGCATGGCGCGGGTCATGTCGATGCGTGCAGCGAGCCTGTCGACCACCTCGTCCGACAGCAGGGTCTCGACCACGCCGGGACAGCTTTCGGGGTCGCCGATCAGTTCGTCGCGATGGTGGTAGGCCATCTTGGTCGCCTCGGCGTGCAGGTGGATGCGGTCGGCTTCCGACATCTCGGCGGCCATGTCGAACTTCGACAGGATGCGCAGGATCAGCAGCGCGGCAAGCCCTTGGCCGTTGGGCGGGCATTCGACAACGTCGTAGCCGCCATAGGGCGCCGAGATCGGATCGGTCCAGAACGCCTGATCGGTGCCCGCGTGAAAGTCCTCTTCCGTGTGCAGCCCGCCCAGCGATTGCAGATGCGCTGTCATCTTCGCGGCGGTCTCACCCTGATAGAATCCCGCCGCGCCTTTTTCGGCGATCTCGCGCAGGCGCACGGCCAGCAGCGGCTGCGCATGGCGCTCGCCCGCCACCGGGGCGCGACCGCCGGGCAGAAAGACCTTGGCTGCATGCTCGTCCTTGCCGACCAGTTCGGCAGTCTCGGCCCAGTCCTGCGCCACGCGCGGGGTCACCGCATAGCCGTTCTCCGCATATCCGATGGCGCGCGCGAAGAGTTTCGCCAGCGGCAGCGAGCCATGGTCTTCATGCAGGCGGCACCACGCAGAGATCGCGCCGGGGATGGTCACCGAATGCGGGCTGGTCTGCGGGATCTCGTCGGTCAGCCCCGCGTCCTTCAAAGCCGCAACACTGGCCGCGGCAGGCGCGCGGCCTGAGCCGTTGAGCGCCTTCACCGCGCCGCCCTTCGGCGCGTAAAGCGCGAAGCAGTCGCCGCCGATGCCGGTCATCAGCGGATCGACCACGCATTGCACCGCCACGGCGGCAATGGCCGCGTCGACGGCGTTGCCGCCCGCCGAAAGAACCTCGAGGCCCGCCGCCGTCGACAGCGGATGCGAGGTGGCGATCATCGCCTTCGAGGCCAGCGTGCTGGGGCGTCGGGCGGAGAAGAAGTCAAACATGCGTGGTCGTCCTGTGGGTCATAAAAAGTGCCGAGTGTCTTTTCCGTGAGTGATGGCGGTCTCGGCGGAGTCTCGTCAAGTCTGTGATGGGGTGAGCGGGTGCAGACAGGCCACCGCGCGACCGGTGCCAAGCCGCCCGAGTTGTGGGTCGCGCGCGCGGCAATCCTCCCGCGCCATCGGGCAGCGGGTGGAAAACCGGCAGCCCTTGGGCAGATCGAGCGGGCTTGGGATCTCGCCCGGCAGCGGCTCGGGGATCGGCTCGAAGAAGCGCGGCGCGGCGCCGCGCAGCGCGGCGGCATAGGGGTGCGCCGGGGCGTTCAGCACGGCGTCGGTGGGGCCGGTTTCGACGATCCGGCCCAGATACATGATGGCGATCTGCTCGCACAGGTAGCTGGCAACGCCCAGATCATGGGTGATGAAGACTAGCGTCAGCCCCATCTCCTGCTGCAGCTTGCGCAGCAGGGTCAGCAGCTGCGCCTGCGTCGAGACATCAAGCCCCGAGACCGCCTCGTCGGCGACCAGCACCGAGGGCTCGGAGGCCAGCGCGCGGGCGATGGCGACGCGGCGCACCTGTCCGCCGGAAAGCGCGGCGGGATAGCGTTTGGCGGCGTCGGCGGGAAGGCCGACGCGCTCCAGCAGTTCAGCCACCCGCGCCTCTTCCAGCGCCTTGGGCACGATGCCGAAATGGCGCAAGGGCTCTGCGATCAGCGCGCCGATGGTCATTCGTGGATCGAGCGAGCCGCGCGCGTCCTGATAGACCATGGCCACGTCACGAGCGAAGCCCGGCCCTTCGGCCCGCACTTCGCGGATCGGGCGACCGTGGTAAAGCGCGCGTCCGCCGCTGGGTGCGTCGAGCCCCAGCAGCACGCGCAGCAGGGTCGACTTGCCCGAGCCGCTTTCCCCCACGAGCGCGATCGACGCGCCTTTCTCGACGCTCAGACGCACGCCATCGAGCGCGCGCAGTCCCACCTTCTCGCGGGTGAAGCGGCGGCCCGGCGGGCGGACCTGAAAGACCTTCTCGACCTCGATCAACTCGAAGACGGGCGCGGTGCGGGCCGGGGCGGTGCCGGTTGTGGCGGTATCGAGCATCATTCCGGGTTCCAGCAGGCAAAGAGATGGTCACGCGCGCCGCTGCGCGCCGGATCGGCGGGGGTCAGCGGCGGCGCCTCTCCGGCGCATTTCGCCAGCGCGCGCGGGCAGCGGGTGGCGAAACGGCAGCCGGCGGGCATCTGGTCATGCGAGGGCACGGTGCCCTCGGGGGCCACCAGATCCTTGCGCCCGATTTCCAGAACGCAGCTTTCCAACTGGCGCGTGTAGGGGTGGCGGTGGCGCTTCAGCACCTCCTCTGCGGGGCCGGATTCCACCACCTGCCCGGCGTAGAGCACCACGATCCGGTCGCAGGACTGGCTCGCCAGCGCCAGATCATGCAGCACGAAGATGCAACTGGCACCGCGCGCGCGGGTGAGTTGCAGGATCAGCCGGATAATCTGCGCCTGAATGGTCACGTCGAGCGCTGACGTCGGCTCGTCGGCCAGCAGCAGGTCGGGGTTGCAGGCCAGCGCGATGGCCACCATCACCCGCTGCTGCATCCCGCCCGAAAGCTGATGCGGGAAAGCCGAGAGCCGCGCCTCGGCGTCGTTGATGCCGACTTGGGTGAAAAGCTCGATGGCGCGGCTGCGGGCCTCGCTGCGCGAGAGACCGAGGTTGCGGCGCAGCGTGGTGATCAACTGGCGGCCCACGGTGTAGGCCGGATTCAAAGCCGCGCCGGCGTCCTGAAAGATCATCGACAGGCGCTGGCCGCGCAGCTTCACCATCTGGCGCGGCCGCAGCGACAGCAGATCGCCCGCGCCTTCAAAATCCGCCGTACCCTCCACATCGGCCCCATCCAGCAGCTGCATGAGCGCGGTGGCGATGGTCGATTTGCCGGCGCCGCTCTCGCCGACCAGAGCCAGCGTCTCGCCCTTCGCCAGCGTCAGGCTGACGCGATCGAGGATCTTCGCCGGGCCGCGGTGCACGGTCAGGTCCGAGACGCGCAGCAGCGCCTCGGCATCTATCTGCTGCAGCATCATGCGCCCCTCCGGCTTTTGGGGTCGTATTCCTCGCGGATACCATCGCCGACGATCGACAGGGCGATCAGCAGCAGCGCCAGCGCAAAGCCGGGCATCGCCGACATCCACGGTGCAAAGCTGACGAAATCGCGCCCCTCGGCGATCATCAGCCCCCAGTCGGGGGTGGGGGGTGTCACACCGATTCCAAGGAAGGACAGCGAGGACGACACGAGGATGGCCTCAGAGATGCGGATCGTCACCTGCACCGCCAGCGGAAAGATCACGTTGGGCAGGATGTGGCGGCGGATCACCTGCAGCGAGGGGATCGACATCAGGTGCGCCGCCTCGACAAAGCCCTGCACCTTTACCTGCATGACGTCGGCGCGGACGGTGCGCGAGAACGGCCCGATCATGGAAAGCCCCACAGCGATCACCACTTTGTCGACGCCCTGCCCGAGAATGGCGATGAACGCGACGGCGAGGATCAGCGAGGGCAGCGCGAGGATGGAATCGATGAGCCGCATCAGCGCCCATTCCACCCAGCCGCCCGACAGCCCGGCGGCAAGGCCGATCACCAGCCCGCCCGCGGCGCCGATCAGCACCGAGAAGATGCCGATGATCAGCGCATAACGCGCGCCGTAGATCACCCGCGACAGGATGTCCTGACCATAGCTGTCGGTGCCCAGCGGATGCGCGCCGCTGGGCGGCTGCATCATCGCCTCCATCGATTGCATGACCGGATCATAGGGCGCCACATAGGGCGCGAAGACGGCGGCCAGCACATAGCCAAGCGCCACGATCAGCGCCACGGTGAAGAACGGGCGGCGCAGGAAGATCGAGCGCCGGGCGCGGGCCGCCTTGGCGGCACGGGGTTGGCCGGGCTGCGGCCCGCCGGGCGGCAGCGTTGCGGGGGCCGGGGGATTGGTGGCCTCTGCGCTCATTTGCGGTCTCTCAGTCTTGGGTCGAGGATCGGGTAGGACAGGTCGACCAGCAGGTTGACCCCGATGAACAGAAAGGCGGTCATCATCACGCCGGCCTGCACCACCATGTATTCGCGTCCCAGCACCGCCGAGGTCAGCATCTGGCCGATGCCCGGCAGGTTGAACACGGTCTCGGTCAGCACGGTGCCTTGCAGCAGCGTGCCTAGTTGCAGGCCGAGGATAGTGACCAGCGGCATGGCGATGTTGCGCACGCCATGCACCCAGATCACCCGCCAGCTTGGCTCGCCGCGGGCGCGGGCGGCGGCGATATAGGGCTGGTCGAGCACTTCGATCAGCGTCGCGCGGGTGAGGCGCGTGATCATCGCGATGAAATAGGTCGACAGCGTCAGCCCCGGCAGGATCATGTGATAGATGCCGCCCCAGAAATCTTGCCAGGGCGAGACGTATCCCATCACCGGGAACAGCCCCAGTTTCACGCCGAAGAACCAGATCAGCAGGATGCCCAGCAGGAACGACGGAAACGCGGTGCCGGTCAGCGCAAAGACCGCCGAGCCCGCATCGAAGGCGGTGTCTTTCTTCACCGCCGACAGCACCCCCAGCGGCACGCCGATCAGCACCGCGAAGGCCAGCGAGAAACTGGCCAGCGTCAGCGTCACCGGCAGCGCCTCTTTGAAGGCGTAGGTGAAGATGTCGGTGCGGGCGACAAAGGAGGTGCCCCAGTCGCCCTGCACGAAGTTCAAAGCCCAGTCGGCGTATTGCGCCAGAAAGGGCCGGTCCAGACCCATTTCGGCCGTCAGCGACTCGTAGGCCTCTTGCGAGTATTCCGAGCCGAGCATGATTTGCACCGGGTCGCCCGGCGCCAGCTTCAGTAGTCCGAAGGTGGCCACCGAGACGATGAACAGCACAACAAGCGTCTGCCCGATCTTTCCGAGAGTCTGGACCAGCAGCATCAGGCGAGGCTGACCGTATGCAGGTTCACGAGGTCGGCAGGGATGTAGTTGAAGCCCTGCACCTTGTCCGAGAACACCTTGTAGATCGGCATATGCGCCATGATCCCGATCGGCGCCTCGTCCATCAGCAGGTCTTCGGCTGCGTGGTAGAGCTTGGCGCGCTCCGAGGACTCGAGGATCACCTGAGCCTGTTTGCACAGATCGTCGAACTCGGTGTTTTCCCAGCCGCAGAAGTTCCACGCCCCGTCCGATTTGAACTCGGGGTAGATGGCTTCGTCGGGGTCGAGGTCGGCCACCCACTCGAAATCGTAGAGGTCGAAATCGCCTTCGTTGCGGCGTTTGACCCATGCGGCGGGTTCGATCAGTTCAAGGTTCACCTTGATGCCGATCTCGGCCAGCATCGGCGCCACGGTCTGCGCCACGCGGGTGCCGACCGGGCCACGCTCGGCCATCATGTAGGTGACTTCGATCTCGTCCTGATTTTCCGCCATGGCGCGGAATTCCTTGGCCTTCTCCAGATCGAACCACTGGCCGCGGCCCGAGGTCGCGATGTCGGGGTCGAAGAAGTCGGTCATCGGCGGCGAGATCGGGGTGTAGGCCTGCTGGGCGCGTCCGAAATAGGCCTGTTTCACCAGCGTCTCGCGGTCCAGCGCCCACGCGACGGCGCGGCGCAGGTTGATGTCGGTGAACGGGCCCTTTTTGCAGTTCATGCCGACGAAGGTGTAGTTGCCTTCGATCTCGCCGTAGAGCGTTGCCTTGGGGAAGGCATCGACCTGATCCACCAGTTGCATCGGGCAGTCGGTCATGCCGTCGATCTGGCCCGACATCAGCGCGGCGAGCGCGGTGGAGGCTTCGTTCATCAGCACGAAGGTGACGCGCTCGAGCTTCGGCAGACCTTCCTCGAAATACTCGGTGTTGGCCTCCAGTTCGATGGCGTCGTTCTCGCGCCACGACACGAATTTGAACGGGCCGGTGCCGACCGGGTTGCGGCCGTAATCGGTGCCGTATTTCTCCACGGCGGCGGGGCTGACGATGGTGCCCGCGCGGCCCGTGGAGCCGTTCAGCGCCACCGGCAGGAAGGCATAGGGCTGCGAGAAATGCAGCTTCAGCGTCAGGTCATCGACGATCTCGATCTCGTCGAGCAGTTCCAGCTTCCATGCGTGCGGCGACGTCGGCTCGCCCTCTTTCACGCGCAGCAGCGAGAATTTCACCGCTTCGGCGTCACAGGGGGTGCCGTCGTGGAACATCACGCCTTCGCGCAGTTTGAAGACGTGGGTCTTGTCGTCTTCAAGGTCCCATGTTTCGGCCAGATCGGGCTCGAAGGTCACCTGCTCGCCGTCGTAGGCGATCTTCAGCAGGCCGTTGTGGATGTTGTTGATGATCTGGATCGCCGACAGGAAGCCGGTGAAATGCGGATCAAGCGTGTCGATCACCTTGACCGAGGCGATCTTCAGATGGCCGCTCTGCTGCGCGCGCGCGATGGCCGGGAAGCTGCCGGCGCTGGTGGCGGCGACGATGCCGGCCCCGAGACCCTTGAGGACCGCCCGGCGGCCGAAGCGGGCCGAGAGGCGCTCGGCGAGCACTTTCTTGTGGTCGACTTGCGTCATGTCTTGTCTCTCCTGTTGGCATGGTCTCCTCCCATGTCCGGACGAGTGCAGAGGGCCGAGTCTCTCCGGTTGTCCCGGTTTTCTTGGCGATCAGCCCAATTGGACGGCATTTTTTCTGTTTCCTCCGGTACCGACCTGTCGTCACGTGGTTTCAGGTTGCGCAGACATGTATACATTAACAAGATAAAAGTGTTCATTTTGACGAAGGCGCGCGGCTGGTGATTATTCGGACGGCAGAAAGCATTTTCGACACGCTTGTGGACCGCATCGTGGCGGGAAGGATGCAGCCCGGTGAGCCGCTGGCCGAGCAGGCGCTGGCCGAACAGTTCGGCGTGTCGCGCACGCCGGTGCGCGAGGCGCTGCACCGGCTCGAACAGGCCAATCTGGCAGAGCGCGGCGCGCGCCGCGCCTTTGTGGTGCGGCAGATGAAGGCCAGCGATCTGGCAGAGCTTTTTGAGGCGGTGGGCGAGGTGGAAAGCGTGCTGGCGGCGCTGGCAGCGCACCGGATGACCGAGATCGAGCGCCAGCACATGCAGGCCATCCTCGAAGAAGGTAAAAGCTGCGGCGACGACGCCGAACGCTACAGCGTGATCAACGCGCGCTTTCACGCCACGCTCAAGACCGGGGCACGCAATGCCGCGCTCTCGTCGGTGCTGGACGAGCTGAACCTGCGTACGCAAGCGTGGCGGACGGCGAACTTCCACGTCGATACGTCGCGCCTCGACAGCTCGCGCGCCGAACATGACGCCATCGCGCAGGCAATCCTCGGACAAGACGCCGAGTCCGCGCGCAGCCTCATGCGCAGCCATGTCGCGGCCTCCTATATTGTGCTCGCCGACATCCTCTCGCGCCGCGACCTCTGAGCGCGTCCCCCGGCTTTTCCTGTCTTTCGAAGGCGCCGCTTGCTAGGTCTTGAGGGTCAACGGAGAGGGAGAGTGCATGCCATTGCTCAACGAAGCACACGAAATATCCGACATCGCCTTCGGCTTCATGGGGTCAAAAGCGCTGTTCGCGGCGCTGGAGTTCGGCCTGTTCGACGCGCTGGCCGAAGGGCCGCGCAGCGCCGAAGAGATCGGCGCTGCCTGCGATCTGCATCCCGAACGCGCCCGCACCCTGCTCACCGCGCTGAGCGGGCTGGGCGTGGTCTCGGTCGAGGAGGATCGCTTCACCAATTCCCCCGCCGCCGCCGCCTTTTTGGTGAAAGGCGAGAAATACGACTTCAGCGATTACCTGCGCCTACAAGTCGGACGCCAGATGTATCCGCTGATGAGCCAGCTGGAGCCGGCGCTGAAGGATGAACTGCCCGACGGGGTCACAGGGTCTTACGCGCAATGGTTCTCCGATCCCGAAGAGGCGCGGCTCTACTCCGACAGCCAGCACGCGGGATCGCTTGGCCCGGCTGGGGTGCTGGCGCGGCGGCTCGATCTGTCGGGCGCGCGGCGGATGCTGGACGTGGGCGGCGGCACCGGGGCCTTCTCGATCACCTTCTGCAAGGCCTTTCCGCAGCTTCACTCCACCATCGTCGATTTTCCCAACGTCGTGGCGGTGGGGCGCGAAAAGGTCGCCGCGGCGGGCCTCGAGGAGCGCATCACCTACATGGAGGCCGACGCCACCAACCTCGACTGGCCCGAGGGACAGGACGTGGTTCTGATGTCCTACCTGCTGTCGGGCGTGCCCGCCGAGGCGCATGCGCCGCTTTTTGATGCCGCCTTGCGCGCCTTGCGCCCCGGCGGTACGCTGCTGGTGCATGATTTCGTCGTGCGCGGGGATCGCAGCGGCCCGCATCTCACCGCGCTGTGGCAGCTGCAGCACACCGCCTTCACGCCGCAGGCCGCCTCGCTCGACGCCGCCGGGCTGGCGCAGGCGCTGGAGCGCGCGGGCTTTGACGAGGTGACCGTCGGACCGATGATCCCCGAGATGACCATGCTCGCCCAAGCGCAGAAGCCAACGTAAATCACTCGCCTTTCGATTTTCGCCGTGGCAGTCTGAGGCCGGTCCGGCTATTTCGGGCGGGAAAGGATTTTTGCCATGCATTCCAAACAGATTTCCGCTGCCGCGGCGAGCTTCACCCTGCTAACCCTGCTGTCGGCGGCGCCCGCTCTGGCGCACGCTGGCGACGTCGCCGCGGGCGGGTTCCTCACCGGGTTCCTGCACCCGATCCTCGGCTGGGATCACGTGATCGCCATGGTCGCGGTGGGGCTTTGGGGCGCTTTCCTTGGTCAGCCTGCGATCTGGCTGCTGCCGGTGACTTTCCCATTGGTCATGGCGCTTGGCGGTATGCTGGGGGCTGCGGGCGTGCCGCTTCCGGGGATCGAGACCGGCATCGCCGCCTCGGGTGTGGTGATCGGCCTTGCCGTGCTCTTTGCCGCGCGTCCGCCGCTGACCGTGGCGGCGATCATCGTCGCGGTCTTCGCCGTCTTTCACGGACACGCCCATGGCACCGAAATGCCGGGCGCGGTGCATCCGTTGGCCTATGCGGGCGGCTTCGTCATCGGCACCGGGGTCCTGCATCTGGCCGGCATCGCCTTCGGGATGCTGACCCGCACGCGCGTCGGCACTTTCGCGGTGCGCGGCGCGGGCGGCGTGATCGCGGCCCTCGGGGCGGGGTTTCTGGTCGGCGCGCTGTGAGACGCGCGGCGGCGGCCCGGCGCGCCACATGCGCTGCGCCCGGGCTGCTGCTCCCGGGCGCGGCCTCGGCGCATAACGCCTTCGGCGATCTCGGCCCGTTCTATGGCGGGCTGCTGCATCCGCTGATGGCGCCCCAGCAGACACTGCTTCTGGCGGCGCTGGCGATCCTCATGGCGCGCCAGCCGGTGGCCAGCGTCCGGCTGGCCTTTCCGGCGCTTGTGTTGGCCGCAGCGGCAGAGATCGTGCTGCACCCGCTATGGCCGGGTGCACACCTTGGCTTGCAGGCGACGGCGCTGACCGGGCTGTTGCTGGGCGCGCTGGCACTTTGGGGCGTGCGGCTGCCGCGCGCCGCGATGGTGATTTTGGCGGCGGTGGTGGGGGCGGTTGCCGCGCTTGCCGGGGATGCTGCGGAGCTGACCAGACAGGGGCTGCTTGCCGGACTTGGCGGAACGCTGGGGATCGCGGCCTTCAGCCTGCTGGCGTGGGGGCTTGCAGATGTGGCGCAGGCACGGCTCGGGCGCGTTGCCGGGGCGGTGCTAGCCTCTTGGGTGGTGGCGATGAGCGCCATGGCGGTGGTGCTGCCGGCCTGACGTGGCCTATGGCTCCGCCGGTGGGCGCGGCCTGTCACATAATCGGGGTCACGTGGGTGCGCCCGATGATCAGGCGGTGCCCGCCATTGCCGCCTTGTCGAGCGCGACGCGCAGGCCCGCCGGGTTCACCGGCTTGAGGCTGCAGCGCGCCTCCGGATAGCGCGCGGCGATTTCTTCTTCGTTGACGTGCCCGGACTGGAACACCAGCCCGACGCCCATTTCCTGCAGCTTGTCCGCCAGCGGATAAACCTCGCCGTCCTTCAGCCGCACGTCGAGCAGCGCCAGATCGGGGCGCAGCCCTTCTATCGCGGCAATGCCCTGCGCCACGCTGGGGTAGGGGCCGATCACCTCGTAGCCGAAATCCTCGAGGAGCATCTGCAGATCCATCGCGACGATCACCTCGTCCTCGCAGATCATCACCTTTCCCTTGGTCGGGGTCGTCTCACCGCTCATCGGGGACATATCGCAGTACCATCCTTCGTTCATGATCACCGTAGTCCACCGAGACCGTTCCGTTCAGCTGCACGGCCGAGAGCTGAACCAGCGTCGAGCCGAAGCCCTCGGCCCCGTTGTCAGGCTCAACACGGGTTTCATGGATTTCGTTCCATACCAACTCGACGGTTTTGTCGTGCTGTGCCCAGCTTACCTCAAGCCGACCCGGCACATGGCCCAGAACACCGTATTTGGCCGCATTGGTGGACCATTCGTGCAAGAGAAGCGACAGCGAGGTCAGTTCGTTGTTGGCCACGGGGATCTCGGGCCCGGAAATCGTCACCTCGGCATCACCCTGATAGGGCTCTATCGAGGCGCGGATCGCCTCTGCGAGCCCAAAGCGGCGGGCTCGTGAACTGCGTTGCGTCAGATCGTGCGAGCGCGCCAGCGCGTTGATCCGTGTCTGCACGCCCTCGACGAGATCGGGGATCGACTCCGCCCGGCGCCCGGCCATGCGCACCATGCTCGAGATGATCGAGAACATGTTCTTCACGCGGTGGTTCATCTCGCGCAGCATCATCTCGCGCACGTCCTTGGCGTCCTGCTCTTCGGTGACATCGAAGAGAACACCCAAGATCCGTTCGGCATTTTGCGTAGCGATGCGGCGCCCGACCACTTGGATCGAACGGGAGTGCGGCCCGTGCGACGCCAGCTTGATGATCGTGTCCAGCATCTCGCCGTCCGTCAGGGCCGTCTGCAGATCTGCCTCGACCGCGTCGCGCTGCTCGGGTGCGACGACGTTCAGCAGTTCGGTCACCGAAAGCTGCAGCGCGTCGATGCCAAGCATCCGCCGCCCGCTATCGTCGAGAATGAGCGTGCCGGCCTTCGGATCGCACTCCCAGACCGCAAGGCCAGAGACGTCGAGCGCCAGCCGCAGGCGCTCGCCCTCGTGCTTCAGCGCCGCCTCGAGCCGCAGCGAGTCCGTCACCTCGGTGAACACCAGCGTCGCCCCGTTCAGATCGCCGTCGCGGCTGCGGTAGGGCGTTATCACCAGCGACCACGTCCGCTCGGCCGAGCGGTCGGTGACCCGCATGTGGCGCACGTCGCCATCGCGCATCACCGCGCTGATGGTCGACAGCACCTCTTCGTTCTGGCGCAGGGTGCTGGTCACCTCGGTCAGCGGGCGCCCGCGGTCGGTGCCGCGGAACGGGTAGATTGATTGGATCGCGTCGGTGAAATTGCGGATCGCCATGCGCCGGTCGACCACCACCAGCGGCAGCGCCGTCGAGACGAAGAAGTTGGTCAGATCGGCGTTCGCCACCGACAGTTCGTCGACCTTGCTCTTGAGCTCGTCATTGACCGTCGACAGCTCTTCGTTGGTCGACTGCAGCTCCTCGTTCATCGACATCATTTCTTCGTTGGAGCTTTTCAGCTCCTCGTTCGCGGTCTCCAGCTCCTCGACGGTGGTGTGCAGGCGGGCGCGGGTGTCGCGCAGCTCGTGTTCAAGGCTCTGCACATGGCTGTCGGTGGGGTCGAGATCCTCGAACTCGTCGTCGTCCAGCGCTTCGAACCGGTCGCGGTCGCGGAACACCAGCAGGATGGTGCCATCTTCCAGCGGGTCGGCGATCAGGTCAAAGGACTGCTGGCCGAATTCCGAGCGCGCGGTCAGATCGCGCGAGATGGTTCGCTTCTTGCCGCGGCTGACCTGCCGCAGAATGGCCGACAGCGCCTCTCGCACCCCGGCACGCGCCAGCGAGGGCGCGAAGTTGTCGCTGTCCTGACCGGGCGTGACCTCGAGATATTTGCCCAGCTTGCCGGTCGAGCGCAGGATCTCGCCGCGCGGCGTCACGCGCAGCGTCGGCGGGGCATAGGCCGAGAGAATGCGCTCGGTCACATCGCTCTGGCCCCAGTCGAGCCGGGTCGGCGGTTCGGCATCGGCCTCGGCGTGACGCTTGCTCGAGGAAGGGTGGCGCTGCGGGCTGCGCAGATGCAGCGGGTATTCCGGGCGGCTGTTGTTGCGCTGGAAGATACGCGCGCTCTGGTCCAGCGGCTTGAAGATATGGTCGTAGCGCCCGACGGTCTCTGACGGGCCGAGGAACAGCGTCGCCCCCGGCTTCAGCGCATAATGGAAGATCGGCAGCGCCGAGGATTGCAACTGGTCGCCGAAGTAGATCAGCAGGTTGCGGCACGACAGCAGGTCGATGTTGGAAAACGGCGGATCGCGCACGATCGAATGCACCGAAAAGCGGATCATATCGCGGATCTTCGCCGAGATGCGGAACCGCCCGTCTAGCGCGATGGTGTAATTGTCGCGCATCGTCTCGGGAATATCGGCCAGCGCGGCCTGCGGGTAGGTCGCCTCACGCGCGATGCGCAGCATCTGCTCGTCGATGTCGGTGGCGAAAATCTGGATGTTGACGGTGCGCTGCTGCTGCCGCGCCTCGTCGGCAAACATCATGGCGATCGTATAGGCTTCCTCGCCGCTGGAACAGCCCGGCACCCAGACGCGGATCTCGTCGTCGTTGCCCGCGTCGGTGATCAGCGGTTTCACCGCCATCTCGCGCAGCTGGTCGAAATGCGCCGGGTCGCGGAAAAAGCGGGTGACGTTGATCAGCAGTTCGCGAAACAGCACCTCGCACTCGCGCGAGTCCGTCCGCACCCGCTTGAGATAGGCGCTGGCATCGGTCAGGTCGAGCACCTGAATGCGGCGCTGCACCCGGCGGATCAGCGTCGACTTCTTGTAGCCCGAGAAATCATGCCCGACGAAGTTGCGCACCACCGAGCAGATGTCTTCAAGATGGGCCTCGACGGTATTGGCCAGTTGCCGGTCGGCGGTATCCACCAGCGTATGCGCATAGAACTGTTCGATCGCTTCGACGATCTCGCCGGGGCGGCGGACGAAATCCACCAGCCCGGTGTTCTGCGCCGAGGTCGGCATGCCGTCGTATTTGGCGGTGTCCGGCTCCTGCACGAGGCACAGCCCGCCATGTTCCTTGATGGCGCGCAGCCCGGCGCTGCCGTCGGCGCCGGTGCCCGACAGGATCACGCAGGCGGCGAACCGGCCCTGATCCACCGCGAGGCTTTCGAAGAAATCGTCGATCGGCCGCCGCAACCCGCGCGGTTGCGCGAACTCGGTCAGGTTCAGCACGCCGTCCGACACCGACAGCCCGTGGCCGGGCGGGATGATATAGACATTGCCCACCTCGATCTTCTCGCCGCCCGAGGCCTGCCGCACGCGCAGTTCGGTATGGCGCGCCAGAAGCTCGGCCAGCAGGCTTTCGTGATTGGGGTCGAGGTGCTGGATCACCACATAGGCCAGATTGCTCTCGGCCCGCGCCTCGGTCAGCATCTCGCGGATCGCTTCGAGCCCGCCCGCAGAGGCGCCGATGCCGACGATGCACAGCCGCTCGCGGTCCTCGCGTGTCATCTCGCTCTGCTGGAGATCCTTGTCTTTCATCTGAGGTCCGCTCGCTGCCTGTTAGCGCCTGTCTTCGTCCAGTGACAGCTTTGCCATCATCGCGATCGAATCCGCAATCAATTGTGCAGATCCTACCATCGCGAGCCCGAACTCGCGACCGATCTGCTCCACATCGCTCATCACCCGGCGCAGGGTCTCATCATTGTCCGAAATGCCCGAGCGGCGCAGCGCGGTGGTCATGTCGAACTGCGAGGCGAGGATGAAGCGCGGCTCTTTGTTTTCGCCGAAAAGCCGGGTCATGAAGACGAAGTTGAGAAAGCTGCTGCAGTCCTTGCGATAGTTCAGGATCGGAAAGCGGCCGTTGTCCGGGCCCTCGCCCTGCACGAATTCACGCAGCGGTTTGCGGGTTTCCTCGGTGGTGTCCGGGCCTTGCAGGAACCGGCAGTTTTGCCCGACCGCCTCGTCGCTGGTGTAGCCGGTGAGCCTGCAGAACGCATCGTTCACCAGAATAAGCGGCGCGTCGGCCTCGGTCTGCGACACCGCGAGCGCGATGTTGGACTTCAAAAGATAGTCGCGAAGCGACCGGGGCAGGGTCTGTGTGGCTGTCATCTCGGCGTAAGGCTAAAGGTGGACACTCCGCAGAAGATGCATCTGGGCGCGCATAAGGCAAGGAAGATGATCGAAATTTGCCGGCACCCTCCGCATTCAGCAGCATAACGTGGCGGGCGCAGCGTCACCACCGCGCCGTCGCCTGCATGGCCAGCGGCCCGCTTTCGGCGGCGGTCCAAAGGCGCAGCCCGCCCCCCTCGGTACAGGCGTTGAGCGAGAACGCATGCGTGTCGAAGATCGGCGCTAGGCTGCGAAAGCTGAAATGCGCAGGGGGCGTGCCACGCAGGTCGGCGGCGAACTGCGCCAGCAGCGTGGCCTGCAGCGGCCCGTGCACGATCAGCCCGGGGTAGCCCTCCTCGCCGGTCACATAGGGGGCATCATAATGTATGCGGTGGCCGTTGAAACTCAGCGCCGAGTAGCGGAACAGCAGCACCGGGTCCGGCGGCAGCACCCGGCGCTCGGCCCCGGCAGGCGCCGGGGGCAGGGCGGGCGCGGCAGCGCCCCCGGCGTCTCGGTAAACGATCTCCTGTCGCTCGGTCACAAGGCGGCGCGCTTTGGCGCTGATATGATGTGTGACCGTGACAAAGCACAGCGCGCCGCTTCGGCCCCGCTTGAGGCGCACGTCTTCGATGACCGACCGGCGGGTGATTGTCTCACCGATGCGGGGCGCGGCGTGAAACTCAAAAGCCCCGCCCGCCCACATACGCCGGGGCAGGGGCACCGACGGCAGAAAGCCACCGCGGGCGGGATGCCCGTCGGGGCCAAGCTGCGCTCCGGGCACGGCGGGCTGGCACAGACATAGGTGAATGAGCAGGGGCGCGTCGGCGCCCTCCTCCAGTTCTCCGTCGCGATCAAACGTGGCGTTGAAACGCTGCACCTGCGCGGCGGTCAGCACCTCGGACTGTCGCTCTTCGCGGCCGATCCACTGGCGCAGCTGATCAAGGTCAAGGTCCATGCGCGCGATAGGATACCGCCACGGCGCATCTGTCCAGCGATGAGGGCGAGGCGGGCAAGCGACCGGCCCCGCCGCTCAGGCCCGGTATGAGGCCCGGTATCAGGCCCAATATCAGGCGCGGTAGTCGCTGCCCATGCCCTCGATTGAGCGCAGATGCGCCTGCCACTCAAGCTCGAGATCGCCGTCATCCTCGTTCATCTGCACGGTCTGCTCATAGACCCGGGTGGCGATCGCGTCGTCCACCAAACGCAACGGCTGACCGCTGGACGTGGCGGCGATCTGAATTTCGCAGGCGCGTTCAAGATAGAACATGTTGTTGAACATCTCGGCGGCGCTGCGGCCCGTCGCGATGAGCCCATGGTTGCGCAGCATCAGCACCGGGTGGTTCCCAAGGTCCGCGACGATGCGCTCGCGCTCTTCGAGGTCCAGCGCGATGCCCTCGAAATCGTGGTAGCCGATCCGATTGTGAAACTGCAGCGAGATCTGGTTGAGCGGCAGCAGCCCCTCTTCCATACAGGACACTGCCACACCCGCGCGCGTATGCGTGTGCATGATCCACGCGGCGTCGTGCCGGTTCATGTGCACCGCGGAATGAATGGTAAAGCCCGCCGGGTTCACCCGATGCGGGCTGCCATCCACCTTGTTGCCGTCGACGTCGATCTTCACCAGCGACGCGGCGGTGATCTCTCCCCAGCGCCAGCCATAGGGGTTGATCAGGAAATGCCCTTCCTCGCCCGGCACCCGGGCGGTGATGTGGGTGTAAATCAGATCGGTGAACTTATGCAGCGCGGCCAGCCGGTAGCAGGCGGCCAGATTTTCGCGGGTCTTTTTCTCTTCGGGGGACATCGTGGTCTTTCTTCGTCTGGTCCGGATATTCGCACAGATGCTCCCGGCAACGCGGGGGTCACTGCGGGCGCCGAAGTGGCGCGCGCCGCAGCAGGATGGGCGGCGCCGCACCCTGGCGCGTGGCGACGAAGCCGCGTTTGCGCGCCGGTCGCAAGATGTCTCTTTGGTTTGCACGCGCCCCCTGGCAGCTTTCTCGGCCCGCCGCCGTCTTTATAGGCCATGCGCGCGCCCTAGCGGGCCCGCGCCGCCATCTGCATGCGTTGTGCATAGACTGTGCATGCGATGTGCCCCCCGGATTCCCCCCTGACTCGGGTCGAGTCTTCCGCCGCTTTGCACCTCCTTGTTGATAAGTCTGTGGGCAGC